>NZ_JARAMO010000064.1:0-30443 GCF_028807275.1 Mameliella sp. AT18 | reverse complement strand
TCGTTCTGGTAGTCGCCAAAGGCCTGTTCAAAGGTCAGGCCACCACCACCGGCGGATTGCTTCGGCGCCAGGATGACCTTGCCGAAATCGGCAGGGTCGAATTCGACGGGCTGCGCCGCGAGGGGCGCGGCACAGAGCAGGGAAAGAACAACGGCACAGCGTCGGATCACGGGGACCTCGCTTAGATTGAGGTTTCCCCTAGGCTAGGCCGACACGGGTCAAAGACCAAGGGTGGGTTTTCCACCACCCCGTTGCATACCTAGGGCAGGCAGTCGTCGCCCGGCCCCGGCTGGCAGGTCCTTAGCTGATCCCGGGCGATCCGGGCAATCCGCGGGCTGGCCTCGATGATCCGCGCGATGGGCACCGCCACGGCGTCTCCCTCGGGCCCGTTCCCCGAACGGTGCAAGGCAGAAACCGCGATCGGGCCCGAAATATCGAAGAGCGGCGCGCCCGAGGTGCCCGGCAGGGTATCGCAGCGATGGCCCAGCCGGCCGTCCGGGGTCACGGCGGGGTCGGTCGCCGCACATCCAAGGCGTGCGATCCGCAGCGGGCCTGCCACCGGATGGCCGATCATCCACATCGGTTGCGCGCCCAGAACCGGGCGCAACGCGAACCGGACAGCGCCAAAACGCAGCGACGGCGCGCCAAAAACGTGCAAGAGTGCGTAACCCGTCTCTCGGTCGATCTCGATCGGACGGTGATCGACTGTGTAGACCTGCGCCACGGAGGGCATCTCACCGTCATCAAAGCCCATCACCAGCGTCATGGCCACGATGCCTCCCTCGACGGGCAGGCAGAGGTCGGAGGTCAGCACAAACGCCTCGTCCACGATGACGGCGGTGCAGTGACGGACCTTGTTGCCGTTGCTGGCGTAAAGGACATCCAGCCGCCCGACGGACCGGGCGGCCATGCGCATCGGGCTTGTGTCGGCAAAGGCCGACAGCGGCTCGTTCATGTCCCGCGTCCCCGCGGCACCGACCCTGACCGACCGCACCGGAACCGGCTGGACAATGCGGCCAAAGGCCAGGGGATCGCCTTCGAACGGCTGCGCCTGCGCCGCAGGCACCGGCAGACCAAGCATCAGGACCGCCAGGGCGAAAACAACTGCAACCGTTCTGAACATCATTGATCCGTACACATTGGCCAGGCAGATGTGCTGCGAGAAACACCATCCGTCAAGGACGACGTCACACCCCCGGACAGCTCCAGCCCTCATAGCGCCAGCGCCACCCGGCCAGCGCCTTGTCCAGCTCGTCGGTATGGACATCGAAATCCTCACCCGCCACGGCACGGTCCTCGGCAAAGGCAAAACCACCGCCCTCGGCTTCGGTGAGTTGGAATCCCTTGATGGCCAGGAAATCCTGAACCACCGTGGCGTTGATGTCGCCCGCCGGGCTGGGCGTGGCGCGATGCACCACGCGCCGCACCCCGGTGCCGTCATCGCCCCGCGCCGCAAGCTCTGCCCTCAGTGCGTCGTTACGCGCCTGGTTGGGGGCCTTTCGCTTGCGGAACAGGCCGAACATCAGTTGATGAGCTTGGGCTTTGCCATATGCGTCGCGGATTTTGGCATCACGCCCAGGCGGCGCGCCACCTCGGTATAGGCATCCGCGAGGTTGCCCAGGTCATGCCGGAACACGTCCTTGTCCAGCTTCTGGCCGGACTCGATGTCCCACAACCGGCAGCTGTCGGGCGAGATCTCGTCCGCCACGATCAGGCGCTGGTAATCGCCGTCATAGACCCGGCCGACCTCGATCTTGAAGTCCACCAGCCGGATGCCGACGCCGTACATCAGGCCCGACAGGTAATCGTTCACGCGCAGCGCCAGCGCCACGATATCGTCCATGTCCTGCTGGCTGGCCCAGCCGAAGGCGGCGATATGTTCCTCTGTCACAAGCGGATCGCCCAGCTTGTCGTCCTTGTAGCAGTATTCGACGATCGGACGCGGCAGGGCTGTGCCCTCCTCGATCCCCAGGCGCTTGGACATCGACCCGGCGGCATAGTTGCGCACGATGATTTCCAGCGGCACGATCTCGCAGGCACGGACCAGTTGTTCGCGCATGTTCAGCCGCTTGATGAAATGGGTCGGGACACCGATGCCGTTCAGCCCGGTCATGAAGAACTCGGACAGGCGGTTGTTCAGCACCCCCTTGCCCTCGATCACGTCCTTCTTCTCGGCGTTGAAAGCGGTGGCGTCATCCTTGAAATATTGCACGATGGTGCCCGGTTCGGGGCCTTCATACAGGATCTTCGCCTTGCCTTCGTAGATTTTCTTGCGCCGTGCCATCGGGGCCCTTTCCAAACGGATAGACCGCGCAAGGAGAATCCGGGCGCGGTGGCGTTTTCCTTATTACAGAGCCCGTCATGCTGCAAGTCGGGCGCGGGCTGCGGCGCTTCTGCCCCTTGCACCGCGCGCCCCGGAGCGGCATATCCAAGGGAAAGTCACGTTGCCGAGGGAGCCGCGCTCATGACCACCTTCGACGATCGCGAAAACGCGTTCGAGAACAAGTATGCCCACGACGAGGAAATGAAGTTCAAGGCCGAGGCCCGCGCCAACAAGCTTCTGGGGCTCTGGGCGGCCGAACTGCTGGGCAAGACCGGCTCTGACGCCGATGCCTATGCCGTCGAGGTCATCAAGGCCGATTTCGAGGAAGCCGGCCACGAGGACGTGGTGCGCAAGGTCGCGGGCGACCTGGGCGACAAGGCCACCGCGGACGAGATCCGCTCCAAACGCGCGGCGCTGCTGGTCATGGCCAAGGACCAAATCATGAAAGAGGCCTGAGGGTTTCTTGCAGGGACATTGCCAGGCCAGCCGCCGCGCGGCTGGCCTTTTTTGTGGGCAAGCGTCGCCGCGCCCCACTCGTTCCAACCGTCCCGTTTCTAGCCGTCCCGGCCCGGTTCTTTCGGGTCGCTGGAGAACAGGGCAATCTTGTTGCCCTGAGGGTCGCGCAGGTAGCCCACATAGAAGTTCGGCCCATATGACGCCCGAAAGCCGGGCTGGCCTTCGTCGGTCCCGCCCGCGTCAAGCGCGGCGGCATGGAGGTCCCGCACCTGTTTTTGACTGCGCGCCTCGAAGGCGATCATGGATCCGTTTCCGGCCGTTGCCGGCCCCCCATCGAAGGTCGGTTTGACGTAGAAATCAGGCAAGGCGACAGGCTGGCCCGCCTGCACGGGCAGGCAATAGCTCAACCCTTCCGGCCCCTCGGCCAGGTCATAGCCCAGGGCGGGCAGGAAGGCGGAATAAAACCGTTTGGAACGCGCGATATTATCCGTCCCCACCGTGACATAGGCAATCATTACTGGCTCTTCTTTCCGGACATTTGGTCAGTCGCCGTCGCTGTCCGCCTTGTTGTAGGTCAGGGTCGGGGGCGGGACAATATACCCCGTTCCGTCCGCACCACCCCGCCGGTCTGGACATTTCCGCGCCGCTCTGCACAGATGCGCGGCAGATACGGAACGGGACCTCCCTCAATGCACGACACCTTGCGCGGCTGCCTCTGGATGACAGGGGCCATCGCCTCTTTCACCGTCATGGCCATCGCCGGGCGCGCGGTCAGCCTCGATCTCGATACCTTCGAGATCATGCTGTACCGGTCGCTCATCGGCATCGTGATCGTGCTGTCCGTGGCAGGTATGGCGGGCACCCTGTCCCACATCACGACCCGCAACATGCGCACCCACCTGCTGCGCAACCTCTTCCACTTTTCCGGCCAGAACCTGTGGTTCTTTTCGATCACCGCGATCCCGCTGGCCCAGGTCTTCGCAATCGAGTTCACTTCGCCCTTCTGGGTCATGCTGCTGAGCGCGCTGATCCTGGGCGAAAGGCTGACGCCGAACCGCGTGGGCGCTGCGATCCTCGGCTTCATCGGCATCCTGATCGTCACCCGCCCCTCGCCCGAGACAGCCGATATCGGCCAGCTCACCGCCGCGCTGGCGGCCATCGGCTTTGCCGGCTCTGCGGTCTTTACCCGGCTGCTGACCCGAACCGAGCGGATCACCTGCATCCTCTTCTGGCTGACCGTCATGCAGGCGGCTTTCGGTCTCGTCTGCGCGGGCATCGACGGCGACATCGCCCTGCCCGCCGCCGACAGCCTGCCCTGGGTGGTGCTGATCGCCTTTGCCGGGCTAGTTGCGCATTTCTGCCTGACCACGGCGCTCTCGCTGGCGCCTGCGACGGTGGTCATGCCCATCGACTTTGCCCGCCTGCCGGTGATCGCGCTGGTCGGGATGCTGGTCTACGCCGAGGCGCTGGACCCGCTGGTCCTGCTGGGCGCGCTGGTCATCTTCGGCGCCAACTATGCGAACATCTGGTTCGAAACGCGCAAGACCCGGTAAACAGGGCCTTTTCCGGGACCAACGCCGCCCCGCGCAAGGTGTTACAATTTCGTGACGTTGCGTTGCGGACACGGTTGCTGACGTTTCGTCACAGATTGACCGTTTCGTTAACCCCTCAATAGCTTATCCACAGGAGACTTCCCACACTCAGGGATAGAGGGACAAAATGATAAATCGACTTATAGGGGTGGGCGCGCTGGCGCTGGCACCGCTGACGGCGCAGGCCGGCGGCATCGACCGTTCGGGCCAATCGATCGGTGTGATCTTCGAAAAAGGCACTTATGCCGAGTTCAGCTTTGGCTCGGTTTCGCCGAACGTGTCCGGCATGCAGGTCGTCACCTTTCCCCCGGCACTGGGCGGCTCGACGGCGGGCAGCAAGTCCGGCGACATGACGAACAGCTACCTGCAGTTCGGCGCCGCGCTGAAACACGACTACAACGACAAGTTCTCGGTCGCCCTGATCCTTGAACAGCCCTTCGGCGCCGACGTGGAATACGACACCGGCACCGGCTACTTCGCCTCTAGCGCCACAGCCAAGCTGCAGTCCGAAGGCCTGACCGCCGTCGCGCGGTACAAGTTCAACGAGAACTTCAGCGTGCATGGCGGCGTCCGCTACCAGCGCCTCACCGCCGAGGCCTTCATTCCCTACATCACGCTGCCCGTCGGACCGCTGGCCGGCACCCCCTATAGCGCGGATACCCAGCGCGACGCGGGGTGGGGTTACCTGCTGGGGGCCGCCTATGAACGGCCCGACATCGCCCTGCGCGTCGCGCTGACCTACAACTCGGGGATCCAGCACGATCTGCCGACGGTGGAAAGCTCGGCCATCGGCCTCGCCAACAGCTCGACCACCGGGATCAAGACGCCGCAATCGGTGAACCTGGAATTCCAGACCGGCATCGCCCCGGACACGCTGCTCTTCGGCTCTGTCCGCTGGGTCGACTGGAGCGAGTTCGAAATCCGCCCCACCGATTACGACGCCCTGACCGGCGCGCTGGCCGGCGGCCCGGGGGTTGCGCTTGTCTCCTACCAGGATGACACGATCACCTACAACCTCGGCGTCGGCCGCCGCTTCAACGAGAACTGGGCCGGTTCCGTCTCGGTCGGCTACGAGCCGGCAAACAGCAATTTCGCCTCGAACCTCGGACCGACCAACGGCAACTGGAGCGTCGGACTCGGGGCCGCCTATACCCAGGGCAAGTACGAGATTTCCGGCGGCGTGCGCTATGTCCGCATCGGCGAAGCGGAAACCGAGGTCGGCCCCTTCTCGCCCGCGACCTCCTTTGACGACAACCACGCCATCGGCGTCGGCATGAAGATCGCGGTCAACTTCTGATCCTGCACCTGACCGGACGGAGTGACCCGGGGCTGCCAGCGGCCCCGGGTTTTTCGTCTGGCGCGGTCCAATGCGCAGGTTCCGGATCGCGCGACCGATCTCTCGGGACTACTCCGGAACCATGACACAGACCTCCCTTTCCCCCCGCGCCTGGGCCGAGCTGATCCTGCTGGGCCTGATCTGGGGCGGTTCCTTTCTTGCCATCCGCACCGCGCTGGACGAGATCGGACCGCTGACCTCCGTCCTCTTTCGCACCGGTATCGCGGCGCTTGTGCTCTGGCCGGTGATCCTCTGGCGCGGGATCGCCCTGCCACGTGGCTGGCGCACATGGCGCGGCCTGCTGGTCATGGGGGTGCTCAACAACGTGATCCCCTTCACCCTGATGGCCTGGGGCCAGTTGCACATCCCCTCGGGCCTGACCTCGATCCTCAATGCGACGACGGCGATCTTCGGGGTGCTGGTGGCCGCGGCGGTCTTTGCCGACGAGCGTCTGACCACGCGCAAGGCGCTGGGTGTCACCCTGGGGTTCGCGGGCGTGGTGACGGCGATCGGCCCGGCGGCGCTGCTGAGCCTCGACCTGACCTCGACCGCGCAGCTTGCGGTGATTGCCGGAACGTTCTCCTATGCCTGTGCGGGGGCCTGGGCGCGCGTCCACCTGCGCGGGCTGGCGCCCCTGGCCGCCGCCGCCGGAATGCTGACCTCCTCGACGCTGGTCATGGCGCCGCTGACCCTGATGACCGAGGGATTGCCCAGCCTCGCGCTGTCCTCTGCCACCTGGATCGGCATTCTCTATTACGCGCTGATCGCCACCGCGCTGGCTTATCTGTTGTATTACCGTGTGCTTGCGATGGCGGGTGCGGGCAACCTGATGCTGGTCACGCTGCTGATCCCGCCCACGGCCATCGCACTTGGCGCCCTCGTCCGCGCCGAGGACCTGCACCCGGGCGCCTACGCGGGGCTGGCGCTGCTTGCCCTTGGCCTGTGCGTTCTGGATGGGCGGTTGTTCCGGACGGCGGTCAGGGTTTGACGCGGGCGCACGGCCCGCGTAATCCGGTCCAAACCGACTTAACGGGATGCGATCCGCGATGCTCTACCCCACTGCCCAGGCCTGGCGCGATGCGCCCCGCAAACGCGTTGTGCTTTATGCCATGTCGGGCCTCGGCAAGACCCATGTCTCGAACCTGCTGCGCGAGGAAGGCGGCTGGTTCCACTATTCCATCGATTACCGCATCGGCACCCGCTACATGGGTGAATACATCGCCGACAACGCCAAGCGCCACGCCATGCAGGTGCCCTTCCTGCGCAAGCTGCTGCTGACGGATTCGATCTACATCGGCTCCAACATCTCCTTCGACAACCTCACGCCCGTCTCGACCTACCTCGGCAAGCCCGGCAACCCGGAACTTGGCGGCCTGACGATGGACACCTACCGCCTGCGACAGTCGCAATTCGAACGGGCCGAACGCCAGGCCCTGCTGGACACCGAGTATTTCATCTGGCGGGCCGAGGATCTCTATGGCTACCCGCATTTCATCTGCGACACCGGCGGCAGCATCTGCGAATGGGTCGATCCCGCCGACCCCGAGGACGAGATCCTGACCGCGCTCAGCCAGCAGGCCCTGATGGTCTGGATCAAGGGCAGCGAGGCCCATACCGAAGAACTGATCCGCCGCTTCGACCGGGCGCCCAAGCCGATGGCCTACCAGCCTGCCTTCCTCGAAGATGCCTGGGCGCGCTACCTGGACGAATTCGGCCTGACCGAACAGCAGGTCGACCCCGACACCTTCATCCGCTGGACCTATGCCCAGGCGCTGGCCCACCGCCAGCCGCTCTACGAGGCGATGGCCGAAAAATGGGGCGTGACGGTCGAGGCCACGGACATGGCTCAGGTCCGCGACCAGGCCGATTTCATCGAGCTGATCGCCGCCGCCCTGCCGCAGGGCTGACGCCCGGTCCCCGAACGGTCGCCTGCACAAGAAATGGACGTCACCGGTATTATCTTTGCCCGATCCGCCCCGGGCTGTTGCTAGGCCTGGCCCCGACACATAGTGTCGGGCGCATATGCGAACATCGTGGTTCACATTCGGAAAGACCGGCGGGCAGACCGGGGCGCGGCCCCATCGTCGCGCCGGTGCCCGCAGGGGCAGACCCGAGATCCGGGCAGGGACACATGTGGCCGGCACAAGGCCGCCCTGACGCGCCCCGTCTCCCCCGCCTCATCCCCGGTTTTCACCGCTGCCCCGGCTCCGCCCCGGCCAATTGGCCCGGATCCGTGCGGGTGGCCCGTTTCTCCTGCTTGCCCCATGACAGCCGATCCCCTATCTAGGCCTCCGCGCCGTGAAAGGACCCGACCGATGCCCATCAAGCTGCCCTCCGACCTGCCCGCCTTCGACGTGCTCACGCGTGAGGGTGTCATGGTCATGACCGAGGAACAGGCAGCCCGGCAGGACATCCGCCCGCTGCGCATCGGTCTGCTCAACCTGATGCCCAAGAAGATCCAGACGGAAAACCAGTTTGCCCGCCTGATCGGGGCCACGCCGCTGCAGATCGAGTTCAGCCTGATCCGCATGTCCGAGCACCAGACCAAGAACACCGCCGCCGAGCACATGGAGACCTTCTATCGCCCCTTCACCGAGGTGGCCGCCTCCGGCGAGAAGTTCGACGGGCTGATCATCACCGGCGCGCCGATCGAACACCTGCCCTTCGACGAGGTCACCTACTGGGACGAGCTGCGCCAGGTCTTCGACTGGACCCAGACCCATGTGCATTCCACCTTCGGCGTCTGCTGGGGCGGGATGGCGATGATCAATCATTTCCACGGCGTGAAGAAACACATGCTCGAGGCCAAGGCCTTTGGCGCGGTGCGGCACCGCAACCTGGAACCGGCCTCGCCCTACTTGCGCGGGTTCTCCGACGACATGGTGATCCCGGTGTCGCGCTGGACGGAAATTCACCGTGACGAGGTGACGGCCGCCGGCCTGCCGATCCTGATCGACTCCGAGGAAACCGGTCCCTGCCTGGTCGAGGACCCGTGCCACCGGGCGCTCTATATCTTCAACCATCTCGAATACGACAGCGGCACTCTCAAGGAAGAATACGACCGCGATGTCGCGGCGGGGAACCCGATCAACGTGCCGGCCAACTACTACCCGGACGATGATCCGTCGAAACCGCCGCAGAACCGCTGGCGCAGCCATGCGCATCTTCTTTACGGAAACTGGATCAACCAGATCTACCAGTCGACGCCTTTCGACCTATCCTTGATCGGAAAGGCCCCTGTCCAAGCCTGACAGGGGTCCGGTCCGTCACGGAGTAAAAGGTGTTACGTATCCTGGGTGCCGTTCTTCTTCTTTCCCTGCTGGGCGGCTGCGCCGTCACGCAGATGCGCGCCGACCGCATGGAGCGCGAGGCAGAGACACGCTGGCCCCCCGTGGGCCGCTTCGTCGAGGTCGATGGCCTGCGGGTCCACTATGTCCAGAAAGGCCGCGGCCCGGACGTGGTGCTGCTGCATGGCGCCAGCGGCAACCTGCGCGATTTCACCTTTCAACTGGTCGACCGGCTGGCGCGCGACTATCGCGTGACCGCCTTCGACCGTCCCGGGCTGGGCTACACCACGCGCGAGGCGCGCTTTCAGGGCGCCTTCAATGCCCGCGCGGAAACCCCGCAGGACCAGGCTGCCGCGCTGGCGGCGGCGGCGGCAAAGCTGGGGATCAGGCGGCCCGTGGTGGTCGGCCATTCCTTTGGCGGGGCGGTGGCGATGGCCTGGGGGCTGGACCAGGATGCCGCCGCCGTCGTCAGCCTGGGCGGCGCGATCATGCCTTGGCCCGGATCGCTCGACAGCCAGTACCAGGTGCTGGGAAACCCGCTGGGGGGCGCCGTCGTGCCGCAATTCGTGACCGCCTACTACTCCGAAGACCGCGCCCGGCAGGCGGTGGCGGGCATCTTTGCGCCCCAGGGTGTGCCAGAGGGCTACCTCGACCACATCGGACCCGGCCTCAGCCTGCGGCGAGAGACGATCCGCGCCAATGGCCGCCAGGTCGCCGCCCTGCGCCCCGCCCTTGTCGAGATGTCCAGACGTTATCCGCAGATGACGATTCCCGTCGAGCTGGTGCATGGCACCGCCGACACCACCGTGGGCTATGAAATCCACAGCGTCGCCGCCGACAAGCTCTTGCCCGATGCCCGCGTCACCCCCTTGGAAGGTGTCGGCCACATGCCCCAGCACGCCCGCCCCGGCGCCGTGATCGAGGCCGTGCGCCGCGCCGCGGCCCGCGCCGGCCTGCGCTGACCCCGGGTCGTCGTCCGCCCTGTCACAGGCCCGACAATGGTTTGCGTTAATCCTCTTAACATCCCATAGTGCCGGTCACTTAGACGCGCGAGGCCCTCCATGACGCTCCCCTTCGACGGCGCCATTTCCAGCTACTTCGAGCATGACGCCCCCAAGCCCGTGCGCGAGGCGATCAGCCGCGCCGACAAGGACGACATCCTCGACACCGGCTATCCCTATTCCGAGGAGATGAAGCGCAAGGCCTACGACAAGGAGATGGAGCGCCTGCAGATCGAGCTGGTCAAGATGCAGGCCTGGGCCAAGGAAACCGGTGCCCGCCTTGCGCTGGTCTTCGAGGGGCGCGATGCCGCCGGCAAGGGCGGCACGATCAAACGCTTCCGGATGAACCTCAACCCGCGCGGCGCCCGTGTCGTGGCGCTTGGCACGCCGTCCGACCGCGAACAGACCCAGTGGTATTTCCAGCGCTACATCGACCATCTTCCTGCGGCGGGCGAAATCGTCTTCTTCGACCGGTCCTGGTACAACCGGGGCGTGGTCGAACATGTCTTCGGCTTCTGCAACAACGCACAGCGCGAGCACTTCTTCACCCAGGTCCCCGCCTTCGAAAAGATGCTGGTGGACGAGGGCATCCATGTCTTCAAGTTCTGGCTGAACGTGGGCCGCGCCGAACAGCTGCGCCGCTTCATGAAACGCGAGAACGACCCCCTGAAACAGTGGAAGCTCAGCCGCATCGACGTCGAGGGGCTGGCCCGCTGGGACGCCTATTCCGCCGCCATCCAGGAAACCCTGACCCGCAGCCACACCGCCACCGCGCCCTGGACGGTGGTGCGCTCGGACGACAAGAAACGCGCCC
This sequence comes from Mameliella sp. AT18, assembly GCF_028807275.1. Lineage (NCBI taxonomy): Bacteria > Pseudomonadati > Pseudomonadota > Alphaproteobacteria > Rhodobacterales > Roseobacteraceae > Antarctobacter > Mameliella sp. AT18. The sequence continues at coordinate 19,634 of NZ_JARAMO010000064.1, read as the reverse complement.
GGCTGGCCGCGATCCGGCATGTGCTGACTCACCTGGACTATGCGCGCAAGGACGTGAAAGCCCTCGGCGCGACGGATTCCAGGATTCTCGGCGGGCCGGAGATCTGGGAGGCCTGACGGGCCGGACATGGTCAAGAAACGCGGATACCATCACGGCAACCTGCGCCAGGCGCTGGTCGAGGCCGCGCTGAAGCTGATCGAGGAGAAAGGCCCATCGGGCTTCACGCTCTCGGAGGCGGCGAAACAGGCGGGCGTCACCCCGGCGGCGGTCTACCGGCATTTTTCCGGGCGCGAGGACCTGATCGCCGAGGCCGCGCGCCAGGGCTACGAGATCTTCGCCGATGTCATGCAATACGCCTATGACAAGGGGCAACCATCGGCGCTGGCCGCCTTCGAGGCAACGGGCCGCGCCTACCTGGCCTTCGCCCGAAAGTACCCCGGCCATTACATCGCGATGTTCGAATCCGGGGTGTCGGTCAACCACTCGCCGGAACTGGCAATGGCCTCGGCCCGGGCCCGCGCGGTGCTGGAAACCGCGGCCGAGAAACTGTCACAGCATATCCCGCCCGAAAAACGTCCGCCTCCGGCGATGTTTTCGGCCCATATCTGGGCGCTCAGCCACGGGGTGGTCGAGCTCTACGCCCGCAACTCGCCCGGCAGCCAGGCCCCCTTCCCGCCCGAGGACCTGCTGGAATCGGGCATCGGCGTCTACCTGCGCGGGCTGGGGTTATTGCCACCGGACCAGTAGAAGGGACCGGGCGGGGACACCGCCCCCGCTTGCCAGGGGCAAGTCCCCCGAGGTATTTCCGGCACAAAGAAGCAAGAGGCGCGCGCCGTGACCGCCGCCAGGGAGCCAGGATGACCAAGACCTTCTTTCTCGGCCTCGGGGGCCAGAAATGCGGATCCTCCTGGATCCAGGCCTACCTGGCGCGCCAGCCCGGATCGGATTTCGGCCGCCTGGGCGAATACCAGGCCTGGGAGCACCGCCTGGGCGGCGTCTTTGCCCGCTACCGCGCGCCCGAACCCTCTGCCCTGGGCAAGCTGCGCGCCCATGCCAAGGTCGCGCTTGGCGCTCTGGAACCGGCAGCGCACCTGCGCTGGCGCCTGCAACGGGACGAAGACGCCTATTTCGACTATTTCGCCGGGCTGCTGTCACAGCAAGGGATCACCCGCACCGGCGACATCACCCCGTCCTACGCAGCGCTTCCCGTCGAACTTCTGGCGCGCATCCGGGACGGGTTCGCCAGCCGGGGCGTCGCCGTCAAACTGCTGTTTTCCATGCGTGACCCGGTCGACCGCCTGCGCTCTCACCTGCGCATGGAGATGGAAAAGGGCCGCCTCCCCGAAGCCCCCGAGAACGAGGCCCCCCTGCGCGCCTTCTACGCCACCCCAGAAGCCGAGGCGCGCAGCCGCTACGACCGGACCCTGTCCGCCATCGAGGCTGTCTTTGACGACGGCGACGTCTTTCTGACCCCGTTCGAGACGCTGTTCACGGCCAATGGAATCGCCGACCTGTCGCGCTTCGCGGGTGTGGCCGTGGACGCCCAGGCCGGAATGCGCGCGGTCAACAGCCGGGCCAAGGGGTCCGGCCTCTCGGAGGAACTGGAAGGCGAGATCGCCCGCCACTATGCCCCCGTCTACGAGGCGGCGGCCCGCCGCCTGCCCCAGGTCGCCGAGGCCTGGCCCTCGGCCCGCTTCGTGCTGGCGCCTACCAGCGCATGAGCCCGCAGCGCAGCAGTTGCTCGGGCCCTTCGTAGGCCACCGATTCCGCGTCGAGGAACCCATCCTCGACACCCCGCATCCTCTCCAGCAACTGGGCGTAGTAACGATACTTGGCGGCAGCATTGGCATGGGCGCCCCAGGCGGTCGCCCGGTCGATCTTGTCGGCGAATTGCGCCGTAAAGACGAAATGCGCGACCGTCAGCAGCACCTCGGACGAGGGCGGCAGGTTGCCATAGTGCGAGCCGGTCAGGCGGCTGTGCGAATCGCGCAGCACCAATGGCGTCTTGTGCCGGGGCGATTTCTGGAACTGCTGCGCCTTTTTCGCACGCGACGACATCCAGATCCGCTGCCACCCCCGCCGCACCACCTGCGGCGCGACCCCGTACCGCTCGAACAGGCGGGCCGTCTTGGACTTGCCCATCAACTCGGGCTGGGCCCCCTCCCGAAGGGCCACCAGTTGCTCGCACTGGAAATGCGGATAGGCCGCCATCAGCCCGTCAAAGCTTTCCGGCAAGCGCCCCGACAGCCCGGATGCAGAGGCCGGAAAGAACTCCACCACCGAGGCCACCGCCGAAGGCGCGCCCTCCGCCCGCAGCCGGTCCGCAACCTCGCGGATCGAACCGACACCCGGCGGCAGGATCAGGAACTCATCCGCATCAAGGTAGCTAACGTAGGCGCCGTCGAAGAACAGCGCCGGCAGCGCGATCTTGAAATAAACGCCCAGCCGCTCGTCGCGCACGACCCCTTCGGGATCGCGGTAGCGGATCGGGCTGCCATAGCCCAAGCCGTCCGACCGCATCACGACCACGTCGCCTTGTGCGCACAGGAACTCGAACGACCCGTCGGACGAGGCATCGTCCCAGATCAGGAACTGCTCGTAGCCGATCGCCCGGTGATGCGCCAGCCAGGCGGGCAGAAAGCCGATCTCGTCCTTCATCACCGAAAACAGCGAGAGCTTCGCAGGGTCCACCTCGCCCGACACCACCCGGGCCAGCCGACCTGCGTCCTCGATCCCCACCGTCTCCATGCGCTTACCCTGCTTCTTTGGTTTCCAAATACCTCGGGGGGCTTGCCACAGGCAAGCATGGGGGTGGAACCCCCACCCACCAAAAAAAGAAGGGGCCCCGAAGGGCCCCTGCAATCGCGATATCGAAACGATCAGCGCTTCGAGAACTGGAACGAACGACGCGCCTTGCGCTTACCGAACTTCTTACGCTCGACGACACGGCTGTCGCGGGTCAGGAAGCCGGCCGCCTTGAGCGGGCCGCGCAGCGAGGGATCGTAAAGCTGCAGCGCCTTCGAGACACCGTGCTTGACCGCGCCGGCCTGGCCGGTCAGGCCGCCGCCCTTGACGGTGGCATAGACATCGAATTCGCCTTCGACACCGGCCACCTGGAACGGCTGGCGCAGGATCAGCTGCAGCACCGGACGGGCAAAGTACTTGTCCATTTCCTTGCCGTTGACGGTGACCTTGCCGGAGCCCGGCTTGATCCAGACGCGGGCAACCGCGTCCTTCCGCTTGCCGGTGGCATAGGAGCGGCCCAGTTCATCACGGACCGGCTCACGCGGGGCTTCCTCGGCGACGACGACGTCCTCGACGCCGGCTGCTGCGCCCAGCTCTTCCAGAGAGTTGATCTGATCAGCCATTATTTCGTCACCCGGGTGTTCTTGGAGTTCTTCGATTTCACGTCCAGAACCTCGGGGTTCTGGGCTTCATGCGGATGCTCGGCGCCGGCGTAGATGCGCAGGTTGGTCAGCACCTTGCGCGACAGGCGGTTGCCCGGCAGCATGCGCTTGACGGCCTGGAAGACGACGCGCTCGGGGTGAGCGCCTTCAAGGATCTGCGCCTTGGTGCGCGACTTGATCCCGCCGGGGTGGCCGGTGTGCCAGTAGAAGTTCTCTTCGCGCTTCTTGCCGGTCAGCTGCACCTTGTCCGCGTTCACGATGATGACATTGTCACCACAGTCCATGTGCGGGGTGAAGGAGGGCTTGTGCTTGCCGCGCAGCCGCATGGCGACGATCGACGCGAGACGACCCAGAACGAGGCCTTCGGCGTCGATCACGATCCATTTCTTGTCGATGTCTGCCGGAGTTGCAGAGTAGGTTTTCATATGTATCGGTCCGTTTCGAGTGAGAAAGCCGAGGCAAAGCCCCGGCCCTGAATTCGATTGCGCCGTTATACGCAGGCCAATTTTCCAGTCAAGCGCACTGGTGCAGAATTAAATTCACAAAATCAATCACTTAAGATTACGGTAACATATTACCCCATATTTTGACGCCCCTTTGCCTCCGCACAAGGTCAGGGAAAACCGCCTTGCGATGCAACGGACCGCCATGCAGTCTGCGCCCGAACAACAACAAGACCCCCGATGCAACCACTCTCTTTCCTCGGTCCACTCCTCTCCGGCCTCGCCCTGCTTGCGGTCTCGACCGCCGTCGGCGCCGGGGCCATGCGCAAGCTGGTCCACGTCTACGAGGCCAAGCACGAGCTGAAACAGGGATCGGCCGGCTTCCTGCGCACCATCGCGGGATGGTCCTGGATCGCGATCTGGGCAATGTCCACCTGGTTTTTCGCCACGATCATCGGTGACTGGGGCGCCTCGGGCGATCTCGACGGGGCCATCGCGCGGTCCTGGCTGCGTCTTGAAATCCTGCTGCATATCGCCAGCGCGCTCTCGGACGCCGATTCATGAACATGATCGACACCGACCAGTCAGAACTGCGCTGCCCGAACTGCGGCGGCCAGTGTCTCTACGATCCCGCCGCGCAGGCGCTGGCCTGCACCAGTTGCGGCGACACCCGGACGCTGGAAACGCCCTGGGACGGGGCCGCCAGCGCCGAGACGGACTATCACGCGGACACGCCCGAAACCCTGCCGCCGGACCTGCCCGACAGCCGTGCGCATCGCTGCGAAACCTGCGGCGGCGAGGTGGTGTTCACCGGGACCGCCCTGTCGGACCGCTGCCCCTATTGCGACGGCGCCGTGGTGCTGTCCTCGGCCGACACCGGCTATCGCACCACCGCGCTGATCCCCTTTCGGGTTCCGGAAAAGGATGCACAGAAACATGCGCTGGACTGGGTGCGCGGGCGGCTCGCGGCCCCAAAAGGCCTGGCCGCAACCGTGGAAAAAGGCCGTGTTGCAGGGCTTTACGCCCCGTTCTGGACCTTCGACAGCACCGAGGCGGTCGACTACTGGGCCAGCTACACCACCGGCAGCGGCAAGAACCGCCGCACCCGGCGCACCAGCGGCAGCATGACGGTGGATTTCGACGATCTCCTGATGCCCGCCAGCCCGCATGTGACGCCACTGATCCGCGACGGCATCCTGCACCATTTCGACCCGCGCCGCCTGCGCCCCTACCGCGCCGGATACCTCGCCGGGTTCGCCGCCGAGCGCCATCATCAAAGCGTGGCCGAGGGCCTGTCCGCCAACGAGGCGGACAAGAGGCTGCTGATCCGCAACCGCATCAAGGGCCATATCAACAAGAGCCGGGTGTCCAACATCGGCTTCAACGCCGACACCTCGGGCATCCGCTATCGCCGCATCCTGCTGCCGGTCTGGATCCTGCACTACCGCTGGAACGACACGCCGATGAAGGTGGTCGTCTCCGGTCTCGACGGGCGCACCTTCGGCGAACGCCCCTTCTGCCGCTGGAAACTGACGGGATACGCCGCCCTGGCCAGCCTGGCGGTGATCGCCTTCGGCCTGCTCTGGGGGATCGGCGCCGCGCCCTGACCGCCTTGCCCGGACCGCATGGCGATTTTTCTCGCGCTTGCAGCAATTTCCTCTTGAACGACTCGGGGCAGGCTCTTAGGTGGGCCTCACTTTCGGACCCGATCCCAACCCGGACGCCCAGCCCTCGTGCTGGGCTCATGTGTCTTCGGGGGGCGCTAAGGGACCGACTGGAACGCACTGCTGGCTTGAAGGAGGCATGTCATGAAGGACATCAACCTCTTCCAACTGGGGTACGGTCTGGAGACAGGCGCCCAAGAGGAAGACACCACCCGGGGTCTGGCCCCCGCAAACGAATCCGTGTTGCCGCGCGACGTCTTTGACGAGAGCCGCGACGATCACTTCATCCGCCGCGACGGCAGCGTCTTCGCGGGCACCCACCTGATCATCGAGGTGGTCGACGGCGAGGGTCTGGACGACGAGGCCCGCATCCAGCAGGCCTTTCGCGACTGCGTCGAGACCTGCGGCGCGACCCTGCTGCACATCCACACGCACAAGTTTTCGCCCCAGGGCGTGAGCGGCGTGGCGGTGCTGGCCGAAAGCCATATCTCGGTCCACACCTGGCCGGAAATCGGCTACGGCGCCTTCGACGTCTTCATGTGCGGCGATGCCGAACCGTGGAAGGCCGTCGACGTTCTGGGCCGCGCCTTCTCGACCGCCGACGTGCGCGTCAAGGAGCTCAAGCGCGGCGAAGGCGTGGTGGCCGAGGCCGGTATCGCGGCCTGACGCGACCTGACCGCATGGCAAAGGGCGGCCCCGGCCGCCCTTTTTTCATGTCCCCCGTTGAGATGACACGCGGCGCGGCTATCCTGCCGCCCGCATGCCGCAAGGAGACCGACCCGATGACCGACAAGACCTGGATGCGCGAAGCGCTGCACGGCCACTACGCCCAGAGCTTTACCGTCGACGAGCTGCTGTACGACAGCGAAACCGACCACCAGCGCCTGCGCGTCTTTCAGAACGGCACCTTTGGCCGGATGCTGACGCTGGACGACGTGGTGCAGACGACAGAGGGCGACAATTTCATCTACCACGAGATGCTGACCCACGTCCCGATCCTGGCCCATGGCGCGGCGAAACGGGTCTGCATCGTCGGCGGCGGCGATGGCGGCATGGCGCGCGAGGTGCTGAAACACGCCGGCGTCGAACAGGTCACGATGGTCGAGATCGACGCAGGCGTGGTCGAATTCTCCAAGCAATACCTGCCGATGCTGTCCCAGGGCGCCTTCGAGGACGAAAGGCTGGACCTGGTGATCGCGGACGGGGCCGAGTTCATGAAGGTCACCCAGGGCGGCTATGACGTGATCATCGTCGACAGCACCGATCCCATCGGTCCCGGAGAAGTCCTGTTCACCGATACCTTCTACGGCCATGCGAAACGCGCACTGGCCCCGGGCGGAGTTCTTGTCACGCAGAATGGCGTACCCTTTCTGCAGGGCGAGGAACTCACCAACACCATGCGCGCCTTCCAGGCACTCTTTGCGGATGCCACCTGTTACATGGCGACCGTGCCCACCTACGCGGGCGGACCGATGGCCTTTGGCTGGGGCACCGATGGCGCGGCGCGCAGCGTGACGGTCAAGGACCTGACAGAGCGTTTCGCCAGCACCGGCATCGCCTGCGACTACTACACGCCCGAGGTGCACAAGGCCGCCTTTGCCCTGCCCGGCTATGTGCTAAAACTCATGCCCTGAGGGGCAACGATTTTTAAGAAAAATCGTTGGGGGGGCGCTGCCCCCCGCGCCCTGCGGGCGACTCCCCCCGAGGTATTTGCAAAACCAAAGAAGCCGCGGACGCCCCTATCCCCGCGGCGGAATCGAATAGGTCAGCGAGGCATGGGCCAGCGGCTTGGCCTCGCCCTCGCTGTAAAGCAGCACATCCGTCACCGACAGCGTGCGGCCCAGCTTCAGCACCCGCGCCTCTGCCAGAAGGTCGACCCCGGCGGCAGGTTTGCGCATGAAATCGATCGAGCAATGCGTGGTGACCGTCAGCGCCTGTTTGCCGATTCGCGCCAGCGTCGCCACATAGGCCGCCACATCCGCCAGGCTGAACATCGCCGGGCCCGACACCGTGCCGCCGGGCCGCAGGTGCCGCTCGTCGTTGTAAAGCCGCATGACCAGCAGGTCCTCGTCCAGCCTGTCGATCCCGAACATGCCATCCACCTGCGGAAAAACCTCTTCCAGGTACTCACTCACCTCTGCGGCATTCAGTTTCAGCGTCACCGTCTTTCCTCCCGATCTGGCGGCAGCTAATCTGGCCCAAACGAGGAGGACAAGATGCAAATCCTGGAACGTCGCGACACGGATGGCATCGCCCATCTGCACATGAACGCGCCCGAGCGGCTGAACGCGCTCTCGGACGAGATGCTGGCCGCGCTGCAGGACCAGATCGACGCCCTGGCCGAGGACCGCGAGACCCGTGTCGTCGTGATCTCGGGCGCGGGCAAGGCATTCTGCGCCGGGCATGACCTGAAGCAGATGCAGGCCGGCCGCCAGGCCGAGGACGGCGGCCGCGCCTATTTCGCCGATCTGTTCACCCGCTGCGCCAGCGTGATGAGCGGGCTGACCCGCCTGCCCCAGCCGGTGATTGCCCAGGCACATGGCATCGCCACCGCCGCCGGTTGCCAGCTGGTCGCCTCCTGCGATATGGCCGTGGCGGCCGAGGGCACGCGCTTTGGCGTGAACGGGGTGAACATCGGTCTGTTCTGTTCGACGCCGATGGTGGCGCTGACGCGCAACATCCACCGCAAGAAGGCCTTCGAGATGCTGACCACCGGTCGCTTCCTCTCGGCCGAAGAGGCCGAGGCCGCGGGCCTGGTCAACAAGGTCGTGCCCCATGACCAGCTCGAGGACGCGACGCGCGCCCTGGCCGAAACCGTGGCCGCCAAGCTGACGGCGGCAGTGAAGATCGGCAAGGGCACCTTCTACGAACAGATCACGATGGACCTGGACGCGGCCTATGCCCACGCCGGGCAGGTCATGGTCGAGAACATGCTGTGGCGCGATACCAACGAGGGGATCTCTGCCTTTTTGGAGAAACGCCCGCCCGACTGGCAAAAGGGTTAAGGCTTTCTGAGCGGTTTGTACAAAACGTCGGAAATGGCGTACGTTTCGTACAAAACGTACAAACTTCGGAGGGGTCTTGGCAGCGGCGCTGTCCTGGCCTAGATGCGCGCCATGACACAGGAATTGCATATCGTCGGCGGCGGAATGGCCGGATCCGAGGCGGCCTGGCAGGCCGCCAACATGGGCGTGAAAGTGGTGCTTCACGAAATGCGCCCCAAGGTGAAGACCTTCGCGCATCAGACTGGAAACCTTGGAGAAATGGTTTGCTCCAACTCTTTCCGGTCGGATGATCACGAACAGAATGCCGTGGGTTTGCTGCATTGGGAAATGCTGCAGGCCGGCGGGCTGATCATGGCCACCGCCTATGACCGGCGTCTGCCCGCGGGCGGAGCCCTGGCCGTGGACCGCGAAGGCTTTGCACAGAGCGTCACCGACGCATTGCAGGCCCACCCCAACATCCTGATTTCATACGAGGAAATCGACACACTCCCGGACGATGGCCAGTGGATCTTTGCCACCGGCCCGCTGACCTCCCCCGCCCTAGGCGAGGCGATCCAGCGTGAGACCGGCTCTGACCGGCTGGCTTTTTTCGACGCGATCGCGCCGATTGTCTACGCGGAAAGCATAGATATGTCAGTGGCTTGGCGGCAATCTCGCTATGACAAGGGCGAGACCGAGGAAGAGCGCAAGGCCTATCTCAACTGCCCGATGACCAAGGAGCAGTACGAGGCTTTCATCGACGCCCTGCTGGCAGCGGACAAGACCGAATTTCACGAAGGCGAAACAGCAGGTTACTTCGACGGCTGCCTGCCGATCGAGGTCATGGCAGAGCGCGGACGCGAGACCCTGCGCCACGGCCCGATGAAACCCATCGGCCTGACCAATGCGCACAAGCCCGAGGAGAAAGCCTATGCCGTGGTGCAGTTGCGCCGCGACAACGCCCTGGGCACGCTCTACAATATCGTCGGCTTCCAGACCAAGATGAAGTATGGAGCGCAAGCCTCTGTTTTCAAGATGATTCCCGGGCTGGAGAATGCCAGTTTCGCGCGCCTTGGCGGCATCCATCGCAACACCTTCCTGAACAGCCCGACGCTCCTGGACGATCAAATGCGCCTGCGGTCCAAGCCGAATATTCGCTTCGCAGGTCAAGTCACAGGGGTCGAGGGCTACGTCGAGTCCGCGGCAATGGGGTTGATCTCCGGACGCATGGCCGCCTCGGAAATCCTCGGAAAGACAATGCCTTCCGTGCCGCAGGACAGCGCCCACGGCGCCCTGATACACCACATCACCGGCGGCGCCGAGGCCAAGACTTTCCAGCCGATGAACGTCAACTTCGGCCTGTTCCGCCCGCTCGAAGGGCTGCGCGGTGGCCGCAAGGGACGCCGGGAACGCTACAAGGGCTACACCGACCGCGCCAAGGAAGTTTGGAGCGCCTGGCTCGCCGAACAGGGGGTTGACGGCCAAGCCGCGGAGTAGAACCCTGCGCCTATGAGCGATCCCTATTTCGACAAGGTCTACAAGGCCCGCACAGACGAAGAGACCCGCGATCTTTATGACGCCTGGGCAAAGACTTACGACGCAGCGGTCGAGGGCGAAGGCTATGCCACCCCGCGCCGCTGCGCCGAAGCCCTGCTCGCTTTCATGCCGGACACGACCGCGCCGATCCTCGATTTCGGCTGCGGCACGGGTTTGTCGGGGCTGGCTTTGCGCCTGGCTGGATTCACGACCATCGACGGTGTCGACCTGTCGCCCGGCATGTTGGAGCTGGCGCAAGAGCGCCAGACATACCGCAACCTGTCCCGGATCGGCACGGATGATCCGTTGCCCGAGGGCTATGCCGCCATCGCGGCCATCGGTGTGATCGGCGCCGGGGCAGCCCCTTTGAATGCACTGGAACGGCTCTTTGACGCGCTGGACGCAGGCGCGATGTGCGTCTTTTCCTTCAACGATCACACGCTGGAGGATCCGGAATTCCAAGCTCTGGTGGATCGCCGCATCGCAGACGGCAGCCTGACACGACTCTTCCAGGAACACGGCCCCCACCTTCCCGGAAAGAACATCGCCTCAACCGTTTATGTCGTTGAAAAGAAGTGACATTCACAACGCGCTTTGCGCCTTCGCCAACCGGCCCTCTGCATCTGGGGCATGCCTATTCGGCGCTTCTGGCACATGATTTGGCGCGCGCTGCCTCAGGCCGTTTCCTGCTGCGGATCGAGGACATCGACCATACCCGTTCGCGCCCCGAATGGGACCGCCAGATCCTCGAGGACCTGACGTGGCTCGGCGTGACATGGGATGCCCCGCCAATGCGGCAGTCCGACCGCACGCAGGCCTACAGCGCGGCGCTTCAGGATCTGTGGTCGCGTGGGCTACTCTATGGGTGCAGTTGCACGCGCCGCGACATTGCCGCCGCTGTTTCCGCCCCGCAGGAGGGCGTGGAGGTGCCTCATGGTCCGGATGGCGTGATCTACCCGGGCACCTGCCGGCATCGCCACCCACGCGACACAGCCAAGCCACCCAAAGGAATGGCGCTGCGACTGGACATGGCCGCCGCGCTCTCGGCCTTGCCAGAACCGCTGGCCGGTTTCGTTGAATCCGGTCCGGACGGTCTCACAGCCGGCCGCAGGATCACCGTCTCTGGCGCCGACTTTACACTGGGGGTCGGCGATATCGTTCTGTCCCGGAAAGATTTTCTTGGATCATACCATCTTTCGGTCGTACTGGATGACGCCGCGCAGGCCATCACCCACGTGATCCGCGGAGAAGATCTTTTCGATGCCACGCAGATCCACGTCCTTTTGCAGGCGCTCCTGGGACTGCAAACGCCTGTCTACTTGCATCACCGCCTGATCCGCGATGAAAACGGCCGACGCTTGGCCAAACGTGACGACGCCCGCGCAATAGCCACTTATCGAGCCGAAGGCCGCAGCCCACAGGACATCCGCGAGATGGTGGGCCTGACGACCTGAGCCGCTACTCCGTCATCGGCTTCATGAGTTCGACCTCGTCGCCATCGCGCAACGCTGTGTAGAAACAGCTGCGGCGGTTGGTGTGGCACGCCGGGCCGGTCTGGAGCACCAGCGCCAGCAGGCAATCCCGGTCGCAATCCACCCGCAGGTCCACCAGTTCCTGAACGTGCCCCGAACTCTCTCCCTTGATCCAGAAGGACTGCCGCGACCGCGACCAATAGGTCACGCGGCCCGATTCCAGCGTCCTGGCCACGGCCTCGGCATTCATCCAGGCCATCATCAGCACCTCGCCCCCCTTGGCGTCCTGCGCGATGCAGGGGATCAGGCCGCGATCATCATACTTTAGTGTGGAGGTGTCGAAACCCATTGGAAAAACCTTTTGCATCGGGGACGGTGCCGCCTATGTATGGGAGACCTGCAGCAGGAGAAAGCCATGAGCGGCGAAACCGACCTGATCAAGCTCTATTCCGGTCGCATCCTCGAACTGGCGGCGGATATTCCGCATAATGCCCGGCTCGAGGATCCGCAGGTCAGTGTCAAGAAACGCTCGCCTCTGTGCGGGTCGACCGTGACGGTGGACCTCACCATGAAGGACGGCAGGGTTGCTGACTTTGGCCAGGACGTGAAGGCCTGCGCCCTGGGCCAGGCAGCGGCGTCCGTCGTGGGTGGCGCCATCATCGGACGCACCCCCGAGGAAATTCAGGCCGCCCGCGATGCCCTGCGCGCCATGTTGAAAGAGGACGGCCCCACCCCGCCCGCCCCCTTCGACGGGCTTGAGGTGCTGCGCCCTGCCGCGGCCTACAAGAACCGCCATGCCTCGATCATGCTGGCGCTGGACGCGGCCAGCCAGGCGGTCGAGGAAGCGCGCGACTCGCAGTCCGCCTGAGCGGCTTACTCCCTTATCCCTGAACGAAAAAAGCCGCCGCACTCCGGGACAAGGAGGCGGCGGCAAGGAGCGTGTTGATCCATAGGAACCCGTGGTCGTGACCGGTTACAGGCAGGCGAACCGATCTGGGGACAGGCGGCACATCGGGACAGGAGATGTGCGAAAGACCAAGGCTACAGACACGCAGGCAGAAACTCAGAAAACGGACGGCAGGTGCAGCGCACCGATGAAGATCACCGCCAGAGCAACGGCGCCGAGGGCATCCTGCCAGAGCGTATCGTGCTGGCGGGTCAGGACGGTCTTGACGGTGTCGATCATGGCTCGGCTCCAATGTTCCGTTTGTTGACCCTTTGTTCTCACATTATTAACACCCTGTAAAGAACTTAATGAGAACATTTGAGAACAAATTGTGAGCAGCAAGAGGAACACGGCCTCCCCGGCCGTTTAACGTCATCCGACACCGATCAGGCGGATGGCCTCGTCCTGCCGCATCAGCCAGAGAAGCAGGCGCGCCGCCTGCCCGCGCGGCCCGGTCAGGTCCGGGTCCTCTGCCAAGAGCCTGCGGGCATCGGACTGGGCCACGGACATCAGCGCCGCCTGGCGCTCCAGGTCCGCCACCCGGAACCGTGGCAAGCCGGATTGCGCCACGCCAATCACGTCACCGGCGCCGCGCATCTCAAGGTCGACCTCCGCGATGCGAAACCCGTCTTCGGTTTCGCGCAGGGTCGTCAGGCGTTTCATGCCGGTCTCGGACAGCGGCGGCTGGTACATCAGCAGGCAGGTCGAGGCCGCCTCACCCCGTCCGACACGACCGCGCAGCTGGTGCAACTGCGCCAGCCCGAAACTTTCGGCCCGTTCGATCACCATGATCGAGGCATTGGGCACGTTCACCCCCACCTCGATCACCGTGGTCGCCACCAGGACGGCGGTCTCTCCGGCCACGAAACGCGCCATCGCCGCGTCCTTTTCCGCGGGCGGCAACTGGCCGTGCACAAGGCCCACAACCCCTTCTCCAAGCGCCGCGCGCAGGTGCTGAAACCGCGCCTCGGCGGCCACGAGGTCCGAGCTTTCGCTTTCCTCGACCAGCGGGCAGACCCAGTAGGCCTGCCGCCCCTCGGCGATGGCGCGACGCAGGTGGTCGACAACCTCGTCCATGCGTTCGTTAGAAATCAGCGCCGTCTTGACCGGTTTGCGGCCCGGCGGTTTCTCGTCCAGAACCGATACATCCATGTCGCCGTACTGCGCCAGCGCAAGGCTGCGCGGGATCGGCGTGGCGGTCATGACCAGCACATCGGCGCCCACGCCTTTCTTGCCCAGTTCCATCCGCTGCCGCACGCCGAACCGATGCTGTTCATCGATGATGGCCAGCCGTAGGTCGTGAAACGCGACATCGGCCTGGAACACCGCATGGGTGCCAACAAGGATCTGGATGTCCCCCCGCGCCAGAGCGGCCAGCTTCGCCTTGCGTTCCGCGCCCTTGTCGCGGCCTGTCAGCAGCTCCAGCACCACGCCCGCGCTTTCGGCCAGCGGCTGCAACCCCTCAAGGTGCTGCCTGGCGAGGATTTCGGTCGGGGCCATCATGACGCCCTGCCCGCCAGCTTCGACCGCGGTCAGCAGCGCCATGAACGCGACCAGCGTCTTGCCCGAGCCCACGTCCCCCTGCAACAGGCGGTTCATGCGCTGGGGCTTGGACATGTCCTCGGTGATTTCGCGGATCGCAAGCGTCTGCGCCCCGGTCGGACTGTAGGGCAGCGCGGCCAGGACCCGGTCGCGCAGATGCCCATCCCCCTCGCTGACGATCCCCGGAGCGCGCCGCCGTTTCGCCCGCGCCAAGGCCAGAGTCAGCTGGTGCGCCATCAACTCGTCATAGGCCAGGCGGGCGCGTGCCGGCGCGGTCGGGGCAAGGTCCTTCTGCCCCTCGGGCGCATGGGCCGCCCGCAGCGCCGCATCCCAATCGGGCCAGCCCTCGGAGGATTTCTGCACAGTGTCTATCCACTCTGGCAGGTCCGGCAGGCGGGTGAGCGCATCGGTCATCGCCCGGGTCATCAGTTTTTGCGTGATGTTCCCCGTCAGCGGGTAGACCGGCTCGAACCCCGGCAGTTGATCCGCCTCCTCGGGGCGCAGCATGTGTTCCGGATGGACCATTTGCGGCACGCCGTCGAACAGTTCGACCCGGCCCGAAAGGATGCGCCGCTGCCCGGTGGGCAACATGCGTTTGATATACTCGCCGCCGCCGTGGAAAAAGACCACCTGAAAGCGCGTGCGGGCATCGTCAGCCTCGACCCGGTAGGCGCCACCGCGCCGGGCTGCGGGACGGTGATTTCCGATCATGGCCTCGACGGTCGCGACGCCGGGCAGTTCGGCGGCGATCACGCTGTCCCTCAGGTGCCGGTCGATTCCGGAATAGGGCAAGGTGAACAGCAGGTCGCGCGGGGTTTCGATCCCCGCCGCTTCGAGGGCCTGCGCCGATTTCGGCCCGATCCCGTCCAATCCGGTGAGATCGGCGAAAAGCGGCCAGAGCGGCTCGGGCCGTCCACTCATGCGCCGATCAGCTCCAGCCAGCTGTCCTCGTCCAGAACCGTCAGGCCCAGCTCTCGCGCCTTTTTCTCCTTGCTGCCGGCGCCCGGACCCGCGACCACGATATCCGTTTTTTTCGAGACCGAGCCCGAGACCTTGGCCCCCAGCGCCTCTGCCCGCGCCTTGGCCTCGGCCCGGGTCATCCGTTCGAGCGAACCGGTAAAGACCACGGTTTTCCCCGCGACGGCAGAGCCTTCGGTATCGGGCCGTTCGGCTTCCTGGATGTCCAGATGGGCGGTCAGCCGGTCGATCGAGGCGCGCTCGGCCTCCTGCGCGAAACTGGTGACAAGTGCAACGGCGACCGTGGCGCCGATGCCGTCAATGCCGGTGATCTCGTCCCAGGCGGCGCGCGCCTCGGCGGGCACATCGGCCCAGGCGGCGTCCCGGCTTTCCTTGATCCGCGCGCGGCGCCCCTCTGTTGCAGCTGCACGGCGTTCGGCCTCTTCGGCGGCGTCGGCTTCGCGTTGCGCCTTGGCCGCGAGACCAGCCGCGTCGACGGCCGTCACCAAGGCCTGCCAGGTGCCGAAATGTCTGGCCAGGTCGCTGGCCGCCACCTCTCCAACATGGCGAATGCCCAGGCCAAACAGCAGGCGCGCCAGCGGAATGTTGCGGCGTTCCTCGATGGCGGCAAAAAGATTGGCGGCGGATTTCTCCCCCCAGCCTTCGCGATTCTTGAGCTGCTGCATCCCGCTGCCATAGCGGGCCTCAAGCGTGAAGATATCCGCCGGTTCGGCGATCCAGCCGTCGGCGTGGAATTGTTCGACCTGTTTCGCCCCCAGCCCCTCGATGTCAAAGGCCGCGCGAGACACGAAATGTTTCATCTTTTCGACGGCCTGCGCCGGGCAGACCAGGCCGCCGGTGCAACGGCGCACGGCGTCACCCTCTTCCCGGATCGCGTCAGATTCACACTGCGGACAGGTGGTCGGGAACTGGTAGGGTTCGGCGCCTTCGGGCCGTTTGGACAGATCCACATCCGCCACCTTGGGGATCACGTCGCCGGCGCGATAGACCTGCACCCAGTCCCCGATGCGGATGTCCTTGCCATCGCGGATCAAATTGCCGCTGCTGTCCCGCCCGGCGATGTAGTCCTCGTTGTGCAGGGTGGCATTCGATACGACGACACCTCCGACCGTCACCGGCGTCAACCGCGCCACCGGGCTGAGCGCGCCTGTGCGACCGACCTGGATGTCGATCGCTTCCAGCCGTGTCCAGGCCAGTTCGGCGGGGAATTTATGCGCGATGGCCCAGCGGGGCGTTGTCGACCGGAACCCAAGCCGTGCCTGCAGGTCGAGGTCGTTGACCTTGTAGACAACACCGTCAATATCGTAACCCAGCGTGGCGCGCTGTGCCTCGATCCGCGCGTAGTGTTTCAGCATGTCTTCCGGCCCGTCGCAGAGGCGGGTCAACGGGTTGGTCTGAAACCCGAGCTGCGTAAAGCGCTCGATGGCCGCCATCTGCGTTTCGGCCAGGGGCTCGGAGAGCTCTCCCCAGGAATATGCGAAGAACCGCAGCGGCCGGCTGCGGGTAATTTCTGAATCCAGTTGCCGCAGCGATCCGGCGGCGGCATTGCGCGGGTTGGCGAAAGTCTTGCCGCCCCGTTCCGCCTGCCGGATGTTCAGCGCCTCGAAATCGGCATGGCTCATGTAGACTTCGCCGCGCACTTCCAAGACCTCAGGCGCGCCGGTCAAGGTTTCGGGAATGTCACCGATGGTGCGGGCATTGGCGGTGACGTTTTCCCCCTCGTTCCCGTCGCCGCGGGTGGCGGCCTGAACGAGCTTTCCGCTCTCGTAGCGCAGCGACAGCGACAGGCCGTCGATCTTGGGCTCGGCAGTGTAGTGCAGCGGCGCCTCCGCGCCCAGGCCCAGGTAACGCCGGATCGATGCGTCGAAATCCGTGATGTCCGTATCTTCGAAGGCATTGGACAGAGACATCATGCGGATCGCGTGCCGAACTTTCGAGAACCCGTCGGCCGGGGCCGCGCCAACCTGTTCGCTAGGGCTGTCGTCCCGTTTCAACTCCGGAAACCGCGCCTCGATCTCGAGGTTGCGCCGTTTCAGCGCGTCATACTCGGCGTCGGAAATCTCCGGCGCGTCCTCGGCGTGGTAGGCCCGGTTCGCCTCGCCCAGAATATGCGAAAGAGACGCGAGTTCCTCTCGCGCCTCTGTCTCGGTCAGATCCTTGACCGTCTTTTCACTGAAGGCTGTCCTGGCCATCTCTGCCCCCCGCGTCTCACCTGCCCGAATTGATAGGCGGGGTCAGAGGCAAGGTCCAGCCGTCACCCGTTCGCGGCGATCGCCTTGGGTTCATCCTGGCTGGGTTCGGGATCGCGCAGGACGTAACCACGGCCCCAGACGGTCTCGATGTAGTTGTCGTCGCCGGTGGCCTCGGACAGCTTCTTGCGCAACTTGCAGATGAACACGTCGATGATTTTCAGTTCCGGTTCATCCATGCCCCCGTAGAGATGGTTGAGGAACATTTCCTTGGTCAGGGTCGTCCCCTTGCGCAGGGAAAGCAGTTCCAGCATCTGGTATTCTTTGCCGGTCAGATGCACGGGCTTGCCCGCGACCTCGACCGTCTTGGCGTCCAGGTTGACCGAGATCTTGCCGGTGCGGATGATCGACTGCGAATGCCCCTTGGAGCGGCGGATGATCGCGTGGATACGCGCCACCAGTTCGTCCCGGTGAAAGGGTTTGGTCATGTAGTCGTCAGCGCCGAACCCGAACCCCTTGATCTTGGACTGGGTATCGTCCTCGCCGGTCAGGATCAGGATCGGAGTGTCGATCCGGGCTACGCGCAACTGGCGCAGGACCTCATGCCCGTTCATGTCCGGCAGGTTGAGGTCCAGCAGGATCAGGTCGTAATCGTAGAGCTTTGCCAGGTCGATCCCCTCTTCGCCCATGTCGGTCGAATAGACGTTGAGATTGGCATGGCTCAGCATCAGTTCGATACTTTTCGAGGTGGTGGGATCGTCTTCAACCAGCAAGATACGCATTTGGGTCTCCGGGCAATGTCTTCAGGTTGTACCCATGTTTCGACTAAAAAGGTTAACGCCCTGTTACCATAACCGGAAGGATCAGGATTACAACTCAAGGTTGACGATATTTCTGGACCCGTGTGACTTTCAGGGCGTCTTCGCCATGTTCGGTCGCGGCCTTCACCCACTCCAGCAATTCCTCGTCGCTGAGATTGTAATGGTCCTTGGCCTGCTCATGGCTGATCAAGCCGAAGGTCACCGCCTTGACCACCGCGGCCTTGCGCGAGGCAACCCAGCGGCGGGTTTCCTGGGGCGGCAGGTCCGCCCGGGTCATCGTACTGCCATCGGGAAGCTTCACTGCGCGCGGACCGTCGATCTTTTTAAGGTACATGTTGCCTGCTCCAACATTTCGTTGGCGGTCATAAAGCCACGCGGCACTTAACGACGACTGAAACGCCCCCTTGAGAATAGGTCGGATTTTCCTATATTTCCCGCCATTCCAAGGAGAGACGTCATGCCCCTCGACACGCGCCCGCTGAACTCGCTGGGCCTGCCCAAACCGCCTTCCGAAACCCGGGTGGTCGTCGCCATGTCCGGCGGCGTCGACAGTTCCGTCGTGGCCGCCATGCTCAAGGAAGAAGGCTATGACGTGGTCGGCGTCACGCTGCAGCTGTACGATCACGGCGCAGCCCTGGCCAAGAAAGGCGCCTGCTGCGCCGGCATCGACATCCACGACGCGCGCCGCGTCGCCGAATCGATGGGCTTTCCGCACTATGTCCTCGACTACGAGAACATCTTTCGTGAAGCGGTGATCGACGAATTCGCCGACAGCTACCTGGGCGGCGCCACGCCGGTGCCCTGCATTCGCTGCAATGAACGGGTGAAGTTCAAGGACCTGCTGGAGACCGCCAAGGACCTGGATGCCGACTGCATGGCGACGGGCCACTACATCCAGCGCAAGATGGGCGAAAGCGGCGCGGAACTGCATTCCGCCGCCGACGCCTCGCGCGATCAGAGCTATTTCCTGTTCTCGACCACGCCCGAGCAGTTGGATTACCTGCGCTTTCCCCTGGGCCACCTGCCGTCGAAGGACGAGACCCGGGCGCTGGCCGCGAAATACGGGCTGAGCGTGGCGATGAAGCCGGACAGCCAGGACATCTGCTTCGTTCCCGACGGCAATTATGCCGCCGTGATCGAGAAACTGCGCCCGGGCGCCGCCGAGCCAGGCCAGATCGTGCATGTGGATGGCCGTGTCCTGGGAGACCATGAAGGGGTGATCCACTATACCATCGGCCAGCGCCGGGGCCTGGGCATCGGCGGGTTGTCGGAACCGCTGTACGTGGTGAAACTGGACGTGGAGGCACGCCAGGTGATCGTCGGCCCCAAGGAGATGCTGGCCACCCGCAAGGTCCCGGTGCGCGAGATCAACTGGCTGGGCGATGAGCCCTTCACCAGCCGCGAGGAATGGCATCTCATGGTCAAGGTCCGCTCGACCCGCCCGCCGCGCGAGGCGGTGGTGCGCCCGATTTCGGAGACCGAGGCCGAGGTGGAACTTGTGGTGGCCGAGGAAGGCGTCAGCCCGGGCCAGGCCTGCGTCTTCTATGCGCCCGAAGGCTCGCGCATCTTTGGTGGCGGCTGGATCTGGCGCGGGTACTGACCGCCGTGCGGGCCCTTGGGACAGGAGCGAGGGGCCAGCCCCTCGCGCTCCC
>NZ_JARAMO010000063.1:0-16235 GCF_028807275.1 Mameliella sp. AT18 | reverse complement strand
AGGGCGACGCGCTGTTGCTGGCCGCCGGACAGCTGCGATGGCTTGCGGGCCGAGAATTGCGACAGCTGCACCATTTCCAGAACCTCGCCGGCGCGCTTGCGGGCCTCTGACTTGCTCTTGCCCAGCATCTCCAGCCCGAAGCCCACGTTGTCGAGGACCGTCATGTGGGGGAACAGCGCGTAGTTCTGGAACACGGTGTTGATCGGGCGCTTGTGCGGCGGCAGGCCCTCGATCTCTTCGCCGAAAAGAAAGATGCCGCCTTCGGTCACGTCCTCGAACCCGGCGATCATCCGCAGAAGCGTGGTCTTGCCACAGCCCGAGGGGCCGAGCAGCGTAAAGAACTCATTGTCCGAAATCGTCAGTGACACCTGTTTGAGTGCCGTGAAGGTGCCGTAACGCTTGACGGCGTTTCGCACCTCGATCGCGTCGTTTGTCTTTCTGGTCACGCCTGTCCCGCCCAAGTGTCCGTTTCCCTGCGGCAGAGCATAGGGATATGCGCCCGGATGCCAGAAGAAACGACTGCCTCAGCGCGCCTTAGCTTCAGCCTAATCGGCCAGGAAACAGCGGATTTCGCGTTGTTTTCCCAAGGTGTCGAGGGGTGCGCCCAAAAGATGGGCGCATCTGGGTAAAATCAGGGCGAATTGTAAATTCGAGGATCAGCGCAGCTCGTCGAGCAGCGCGTCCATCATCGAGTCGCAGGCCGTCAGCTGGCCGCGTTCCAGGTATTCGTCGGGCTTGTGCCCCTGGCCTTCCATGCTGCCCGGTCCGCAGACAACGGTGGGGATGCCCAGGGCGTCGAAGAACCCCGCCTCGGTACCAAAGGCGACCTTGGTCAGGTCCTGCGTCCGGGCCAGCCGTTGGGTCAGGCGCGTGACCTCGGCATCCGGCGCGGTGTCGAGGCCGGGATAGCCCGTGACCTCTTGCAGGTCGATGGCGGTGCCGTGCCGTTCTGCGATCTGAGAGGCCAGCGCCCTGATCCGCGCCACGAGGTTCGCTGGCGCATCGGCGGCGAGGTGGCGGAACTCGAACAACAACTCGGCCCGGTCGGGCACGATGTTGAGCACGGTGCCGCCCTTGAGCACACCGGCATGAACGGTGCTGTAGGGCACGGCATAATCTGCGTCCCGCGCGCCGTGCCGGGCCAGATCGTCCTGCAGCCCGCGCAGGCCGGTGACAAGGTCCGCCGCAAGGTGCAGCGCGTTAGTGAACCGTGGCGCCAGCGCGGAATGCCCGGCCTCGCCGTGGCAGATGGCACGCAGCCCCTGCTTGCCCTTGTGGCCCACGGCCACCCGCATTTCGGTCGGTTCGCCCACGATGCAGGCACGAGGCAGGCCGATGGCTGGTTCCAGCGCGTCGATCATCCGGGCGATCCCGACACAACCCACCTCTTCGTCATAGGATATCGCCAGTTTCAGGGGTTCGCGCAGCGGGGCTTGCGATGCCCGGTCCGCCGCCGCCAGCATCGAGGCCAGGAATCCCTTCATGTCGGTGGTGCCGCGCCCGAACAGCCTGTTGCCCTCGCTCGTCAGCCTGAACGGGTCGCGCGTCCACTCCTGCCCCTCGACCGGCACGACATCGGTATGCGCCGAGAGCATCACTCCGGCGCCCTCAGGCCCGATGCTGGCATAGAGCCCGGCCTTCGGCTCGGACGGGTCCGCCACGCGGGTCACGGCAAAGCCGCGCGACTTCAGGAAGTCCTCGACATAGGCGATCAGATCCAGATTGGACCGGGTGCTGACCGTGTCGAATGAAATGAGCCGGTCGAGGATCTCCAGCGTCTGCGTCATCAGGTGAGCGTCTCCAGGATTGCCAGTACCTCGTCCGCGCGGGTGGCCGGGTTCACGATGCAGAGGCGAAAGACCATCTCGCCCCATACGATCATCTCTGCCTCGTCCATGTTCTGCGGGCGGAAGAGGATCACTGTCAACTGCGGGTCAAGCAGCAGGTCGAGCCCCGGCATGGCGTCGATGCCTTTGGCGATGTCCTCTGCGACCTGCCGGGTGGTGGCGATGGCCTTGGCGTAGGCCTCGGTCCCGTGCATCGCCAGAGAGAACCAGAGCAGCAGGCCCCGTGCCCGCCGGGTCAGGTGCAGTGCGTAATCGGACGGGTTCCAGTGGGTCTTGTCCACCGTGTCGAGGTAGACTGTCTGTTGCCCATGCGCCGCCGCGCCGTGGCCGGCGTCACGATAGAGCAGCGCGCAGTTGTCGTAGGGAGCAAAGAGCCACTCGTGCAGATCGACAATCAGGCTGTCGGTCCGTTCGATCCCGTCGAAGGCGGGCCGCATCGCGGGGGCGGCCAAGGCCGCGCCGCCATAGGCACCGTCGACATGCAGCCAGAGGCCATGCGCCTGTGCAAGGTCTGCCAGCCCGGCGATGTCGTCCACCGCGCCGCAGTTGGTCGCGCCGCCATTGGCGACGATGGCAAAGACCGCCTCGGAGAGATGCGGGATGGCGGCCTGCGCGGTCATGCGCCCGGTTTCGTCCGCTTCGACCGCAATGACCGCGACATTCATGACCCGGGCGACCGCCTGGATCGAGCTGTGCGCCTCGGAGGAACAGAGGATGGCACCGCACCCCTCGCAGGGCCGGTAGCGCCGGTGCCATTCCCGCGCGGCGTGCAGGGCCGAAAGGTTGCCCAGCGTGCCGCCCGCGACAAAGACGCCGCCCGCGCTGGCCGGCCAGCCGGCAAGGTCCGCGATCCAGCGCAGCGTCTGGTTTCCGCGTGGATGGCGCCCGCACCGCCGTCCCAGTTGCCGGCAAAGATTCCCGCCGCGCCAAGCGCCGCGTCGAAACTCAGCGCCGCGCGGCTGGGGGCCGAGGCGACGAAGGACAGGCTGGTCGGGTGACCGAACGGCCGGGTCGACGGCACGATGGTGTCCGAGAACAGGCCGAAGGCCTTGTCGGCGCCGATGCCGTCGGCGGTGATTGATCCGCCCGGCACGGGCTCCAGCGCGGCAAAAGCCTGCGCCGTGTTTCGGGTCCGGCCCCTCGGCAATGCGCCGTTCGGTCCAGTCGAGGATCGCGCGGGTCGCCTCGGGCGCGAAGGGAACGGCGTCGTCGCTCACTCTGCTGCCAACTCCGTGATTTCGCGTCGGAAGGGCAGAGCGTCGCCGATGTTCTCTCCGTCCAGTTCCCGAGCATAGCGGTGTCCCGCGTAGGTTGCCCAGGCGATGGGGCCGGGTGCCTCGGCGTCGCCGATGATCCGGACCGTTTTGATTTCCGCATCGGCCCAATCGGTCTCGCGCGCCTTGAGGTCCGCATAGACCTGATTGCTTTCCAGTTTCGAGGCCACGACAACCACCGCGTCACAGCCCAGTTCTGAGGTGCGGTCGGTGTAAGTGCAGTTGGTCACGACATGGCCCTTGCCGATCCGGGTGACGCCCCGGTTCAGCACGATCTCGACCCCCATTTCGGCCAGCCGCTTGTGGATCGTGTGCTGTTCCAGCGTGTTGACCGTCCAGTCCGACAGATAGGCCGAAGGCGTGACGATGGTCACCTCGCAACCCTCCTGCCGCAGCAGTTCGGCCAACACGCCGCCCATGTAATAGTGGTCGTCATCGTAGATCACGACATGGCCCGAGGGGCGCTTGCCATCCATGATGTCATCGGGCGTGTAGATCGACATGCTGTCGTCCATCGGCATCGGCACCACATGCTGGCGGCTGACCCCGTCACGGCGCCACTTGGCGCCGGTGGCCAGGCACACGTGTTCGAAGCCGAATTCGAGGATGCTCTCCGCGTCCAGTTCACTGTCGAAATAGCTTTGTACGTTGGGTTTCTGGCTGATCTGGTATTCGCGGTAGTCCGCCACCCGCCCCCAGGCCGACAGGCCCGGCAGCAACCTCTCGCGCGCCACGCGCCCGCCCAGGGCGGTGCCGGCCTCGGCCAGCGCCACGTCATAGCCGCGTTCCGCCAGCGCGCGCGTCGCCTCCAGCCCGGCGGGGCCGGAGCCGACCACCAGCACCGACTGGCTGGCCCCCTTGGCGTTCATCCGTTCCGGATGCCAGCCCTTGCGCCATTCCTCCATGAAGGTCGGGTTCTGGGTGCAGCGGCTGATCGACATGGTCATGTCGCCGGTGATGCAGATGTTGCAGCCGATGCATTCGCGGATGTCGTCGATCCGCCCTTCCTCGACCTTCTTCGGCAGGAAGGGATCGGCAATCGAGGGCCGCGCACACCCGATGGCGTCCAGCGTACCCTGCCGGATCATCCGCGCCATCACGTCGGGCGAGGTAAAGCGACCGACCCCCACCACGGGTTTCGACGACAACTCGCGGATGCCCTTGACCAGCGCCTCTTGCGCGGCCTCCTCCTTGAAGCGGCTTGGGCCCGAACAATCCTCCCAGGTGCCGTGCGCGAGGTCCCACAGGTCCGGCAGGTCCTTGTTCATCTCGACGAAGTCGCGCACCTCGGCATTGGAAAAGCCCAGGTCGCCGATGGTTTCGTCCAGCGAGACCCGCAGCGTGATCCCCATCGTGTCCCCCACCGCGTCGCGCATGTCCGCGATCACCTCGCGCGCGAACCGCGAGCGGTTTTCCAGCGAGCCGCCGTATTCGTCGTCGCGCATGTTGGTGGCGCGGCTGAGGAAGTGCTGAAAGATGCCGAACCCATGCGCGCCGTACAGGCAGATCAGGTCGAACCCGGCCGCCTTGGACCGCTTGGCCGCGTTCACGAACCAGCGGCGCAGGTCCTTGATTTCACCCTTGGACAGGGCGCGCGCCTGTACCGGGTCATTGGTAAAGGTCCGGATCGGCCCCGGCGACACCGCCAAGGGCACCTCCTTGGTATAAAGGTTCGGCCCGTTGATCCCGGAATAAGCCAGCTGGATGCCTGCCAGCGCGCCGTGTTCCTTCATCTTGCCGGCCATCTTCGCCAGCATCGGGATGTCCTTGTCCTCCCACAGGCGCAGCTCGATGAACGGCGTGATTTCCGAGGTGTGGTGCATCTCGCATTGTTCGGTGAACACCACGCCCCAGCCGCCCTCGGACTTGATCCCGCGCATGGCGGCGGCGGCGGAGGGGTCGCGATAGCCGCCCCCGTTGCAATGCGGCACCTGGTAGAACCGGTTTTTCGCGGTCACCGGCCCGATGGCCAGCGGTTCGAAAAGAATGTCGTAACGGGGGTCGCGCAAGGTCTGCTCCATCATCTGTCGGGCGCAGGATACCCATCGGGCAAGGGCCCGAAAGTCCGCCCTGCGAAAGCGTTGCTTAGGAAGGCGCTAAGCCGGGACGATGGGTTCGCCGCCGATGCGGGCCAGCTTGCCAGCGCGCACCAGGTCGCTGCCGTATTCGATGAAGGCCCGCACCGCGTTCGACCGGTCCGCGTCCTGCGCCGTGAGGAACCCCATGCGCAGGGGCCGGACGGCGCCCGTGATCGGCACGCAGCGCACCGGGTTGCCGTCCGGCGCGCTGTCGCTCAGCGGGCGGACATTGGCGATGGAATAGCCGAAATCATTGGCGACAAGGCTGCGCATCACCGCCATGTCGCGGGTGCGCTCGGCGATCACCGGCTTGCCGCCGACGGCGTCGAAGAAGGACAGGAAGTAATCGGCGCTCAGCGGCAGGTCCAGCAGGACCATCGGGTGATCCTTGAGTTCCTCTATCGACACGGCGTCGCGCCCCGCCAACGGGTGCCCGGTGCCCATCAGCGCGATAGGTGGCAGGCGGACGAGGCCGGTAAACTGCAGGTCGGCGGGCACGTCCAGGTCATAGGTCAGCGCCAGGTCGATCTCGGATCGGCGCAGGGCGCTGAACAGCTCGACCTGGTTCAATTCAACCTGCCGCAACCGCACCTCGGGGTACTGCGCCTCGAACCCGCGCCTGAGCCCCGGCAGGACCAGTTGGGCAAAGGTCAGAAGGCAGCCGACCGACAAGGGTCCGCGCACCTTTCCCGCGATGTCGCCGGCGATGTCGTTCATCGCTGCCGCCTCGCGCAGCACCAGCCGCGCCTGTTCCATCATCTGCCGCCCGCCCTGCGTCAGCGACAGGCCCTGCGCGTGTTGGCGTACGAAAAGTGGCAGGCCGAATTCCTGTTCCAGCTGGGCAATGGCGGCGGAAATCGACGGCGAAGAGACGTTGATCCGCTCAGAGGCGCGCGCAATGCTGCCCGCCTCGCCCACGGCGACGAAATATTCCAGTTGCCGGAGGGTGTAGCGCAGCATTCCGCGTCCTTGAACAGTTGGCCTGTTCAAGCTTTGTCCAAGCGTCCCGGGGTTGCAAGCGCGCTGCGCGCGGCTCATTCGTCCCCGGGGACCCCGTAGGAGGGCGCCTCGCGCGGGTCCAGCGCGCGCTGGACGTAGGCGTCCAGTTGCCCCTTGTAGACCTCCCAGGCGGTCGCCACCGCCTCGATCGGACAATCCTCGGTCCAGTCGCAGCGCAGGTCGGCAACGGGCCAGGGCACCTTGTCCACCAGCATCATCCCCGCCGAATGCACCGGTCCGGCCTCACCGCCCGCCGCCAGCCCTGCGCGCATCGCGGCAATCAGCCTGTCACCCAGGTGGCCCTGGGCCGTCTCGAACCCGGCGACGATGGCCGCCGGCACGCCGTCGTTGTCCAGCAGGTTCCCGCCAGAGGCCACGTCACGCCCCTGCGCCTGCGTCCATATCCCTAGCGAGTTCGGCCCCGAATGGATCGCCGTGCCACCGGAAGAATCCACCGCCAGCACCTGCCGGTACTCGATGAACTTGCCGCGCTTCTGCACCTCGGCCAGGGCCTCTGCCGCGCTCATGCCGCCCGCCATCAGGTCCAGCGCCAGCGGCCCCAGCGTCGGATCGGTCACGTTCTGCGAAGCCACGGCGCCGACGCCGGCCCGCGCATAGGAACAGCGTGCCGCCACCGCCGGGGAAGACGACGAAATCGCCACCCCGAACATGCCCGTGTCGGCGCATCTTGCGACAAGTGAAAAGGTCATTCCCGCCCCCTGTGTTTCTTCTTGGTGAAAATACCCAACTCTTCGGACTCAATCGGGAATGACGGCGGTGGCGTCGATCTCGACCAGCCACTCGGGCCGCGCCAGCGCCTGCACGACAAGACCGGTGCAGACCGGGTGAACGCCCTTGATGTATTCCCCCATGACCCGGTAGATCGCCTCGCGGTGGCGCACGTCGGTGATATAGACAACCAGCTTGACCACATGGCTCATCTCGCCCCCGGCTTCCTCGACAAGCTGGCGGATGTTCTGCATCACCTTGTGGGTCTGCTCTGCTGGATCGTGGCTGTCGATGTTCCTGGCCGTGTCCAGATCCTGCGGGCACTGACCGCGCATCCAGACCGTGCTGCCGCCACGCGTGACGACCGCCTGGCACAGGTCGTTGTCCAGGCTCTGTTCCGGGTATGTGTCGCGCGTGTTGAACGTGCGGATGCGCTTGTGCGCCATGTCGGTCTCCTGTCGATGCATCACGGCGAACATCCCCTTGCGCAGGGTCCGGCGGAAAGAACCGATAGCCTCATCGTCGCTTAGGGCACCCCTAACCGCGCTTAGCCTGACCCCAAGCAAGGCTTCACGAAAACCGTGTTTCGGTGGGGACAGGCCCGGCCCTAGGGTGCCCGGCAATGATGGATCGGAGGACCGCGGGAATGGAAAGCACGGATACGGTTGTCGTTGGCGGCGGTCAGGCCGGCATCGCGATGAGCGAGCACCTGGGCAAGCTGGGCGTGCCCCATATCGTGCTGGAGCGTGATCGCATCGCCGAACGCTGGCGCACCGGGCGCTGGGACTCGCTGGTGGCCAATGGTCCGGCCTGGCATGACCGTTTCCCGAACATGGAGTTCGACTGCGACGGCGATGCCTTCCCGGACAAGGAAAGCGTGGCCGATTATTTCGTCGCCTATGCCAAGAAGATCGGCGCGCCGCTACGTACCGGCGTCGAGGTGACCTCCGTCACCCCGCTGGACGGGCGGCCCGGGTTCCGGGTCGAGACCTCGCAAGGTGTGATCGAGGCGCGGCATGTCGTGGCGGCCACCGGCCCGTTCCAGCGCCCCGCCATCCCGCCGATCCTGCCCGAGGATGCCGGACCGATGCAAATGCACTCCAACGCCTATCGCAATCCCGACCAGCTGCCGGAAGGCGCGGTGCTGGTCGTTGGCGGCGGGTCCTCCGGTGTGCAGATCGCCGAGGAACTGATGAAGGCGGGGCGCCGCGTCTATCTTTCTATGGGTCCGCACGACCGTCCGCCGCGCCGCTATCGTGGGCGCGACAACGTCTGGTGGCTGGGTGTATTGGGCAAGTGGAACGCGGATTCACCCGGCCCGGGGACCGAGCATGTCACCATCGCGGTCAGTGGCGCCGAGGGCGGCAAGACCGTGGATTTCCGCAAGCTGGCGGAACAGGGCATGACCCTGCTGGGCATGACCGCGGGCTATGAGAACGGCAAGCTGCGGTTTGCGCCGGATCTGAAAGAGAACCTCGACAAGGGCGACGCCAATTACCTTTCGGTCCTGGACGAGGCGGATGCCTATATCGCCCGTCATGGACTGGATCTGCCGGAAGAGCCGGAGGCGCGCATCATCCCGGACGACCCCGCCTGCGTGCGTGACCCGATCCTTGAGCTGGACCTGGCCGAGGCCGGGATCGGCACGGTGCTCTGGGCGACGGGCTATGCCTTCGACTTCGGCTGGATCAAGGCCGATACCTTCGATGATCGCGGCCGTCCGATCCACCAGCGCGGCGTGTCCGAGGAGCCGGGGCTCTATTTCGTCGGGTTGCCCTGGCAGAGCCGCCGGGGGTCGTCCTTTATCTGGGGTGTCTGGCACGATGCCAAGTTCATCGCCGACCAGATCGACATCCAGCGCGGCTACATGGCATATCAGGGCAATGCCCGCCGCGTGACAGAGGATGCCTGACGCCCATGAAACTGGCCCTGTACCAGGGGGCGCCCACCGATGGCGACATCGAGGGCGCCTTTGACCGCATCGAACGCGCCCTGACTGCGGCCAGCGCGATGGGCGCGCGCATGGCCGTCTTCCCCGAACTGTTCCTGCCCGGCTACAACCGCCCCGACCTGCATTCCGCCCTGTCACAGGAACAGGACGGTGACTGGGAGCGCCGCCTTGCCGATCTGTGCCGGGTGGCGGGGGTCGGGCTGACCCTGGGCTGGGCTGAACGCGATGGCGATACGGTCTTCAACGCCGCCAGCTGTTTCGACCCTACCGGCGCGAAACTGGCGCATTACCGCAAGGTGCAATTGTTCGGTCCGATGGAGGCGGCGAGTTTCGCGCCGGGCGAGGCCTATTGCACCTTCGACCTGGGCGGTTTCCGGGCCGCGCTGCTGATCTGTTACGACGTGGAATTTGCCCATCACGTCACGGCGCTGTCCCGGCGCGGTGTCGACCTGTTGCTGGTGCCGACGGCAAACCCGGCGGGGTTCGAGAATGTCGCCGACGTGCTGGTGCCCGCGCGCGCCTTTGAGAACGCGATGACGGTGGTCTATGCGAATTACCACGGCAGTGAGGCAGGCCTGGAATTTGGCGGTCACTCTTCCATCGTCGGGCCGGACGGCAATGTGCTGGCACGGGCCGGGGCGGGCGAGGCGCTGTTGATCGCCGATCTCGGGCATCGCGACAGGCTGGATTCCGCTTTTCTCAGCACCCAGAACCGGGATCGGCGCGAGATCGAGTAGGCAGGGGTCTTATTCGCCGTCGCTGACCGCCGCCCAGTCCAGTTCGAACCGCGCAAGGTACTTGCGCAGCCGGTCCGCATCATTGGTCGAGGTGCGTTTCGCGCGTGAGGCGGCGAAGAGGCTGCGGCCCGCCGCGCTGAGGCTGGCAGAGTTGCGGCAACAGCGGATCACCTCGGCCAGTTGCACCAGGTCGAAACGGTCGATCTCGGCGGCGGCCTCGCCCAGTACCTCCCGGACAAGCCTTGCATCGCCATCGGCCTCGGCGCTGCGCCAGTCGGCCTGCAGAGTGGCGATCTCATCCTCGACCATCGCCAGGGTGATCCGCCCCCGCGGGGCCAGCACGCACAGCCGCCGGATCGACCCGCCGAAATCGCGGAAATTGCCGGGCCAGGGCGTGCCCGGATCGGAGGCAAACCTCAGGTAACGGTCGCGGGCATCGGTGTTGAAGCCCACGCGGTTGCCGAGGTCCTTTTCAGCCCGGTCCAGTTCAAAGCGCAGGTTGGGCTCGATGTCCTCGCGCCGCTCACGCAGGGCGGGCAGGCGGAAACTCCACATGTTCAGGCGCGCCAGCAGGTCGGAACGGAACAGCCCCTCAGCCGTTAAAGCGCGCAGGTCACGGTTCGCGCCCGCGATGACCTGGAACCGGCTTGTCACTTCGCTATCCGAGCCCAGTGGATAAAATCGCCCGCTTTCGATGGCGTGCAACAGGATCGACTGCTCCTTGAGGCCCAGTTCGTCCACCTCGTCGAGGAACAGCACCCCGCCGTCCGCCTCGCGTAAGAGCCCGCTGCGTTCGGTCCCTGCCTGCCCGGTAAAGCTGCGTCGCTGGCCGAACAGCGTGGCCCGCGCATCCTGGCCGCGCAGCGTGGCGCAGTTTACATGGACCAGCCGGCCCTTGAGCCGACGCCTGTCCAGTTTCAGCGAATAGATGCGCTCGGCCAGCTGCGTCTTGCCGGTGCCGGTCTCCCCCAGCAGCAGGATCGGCTCATTGGAATTGCTGGCCACCAGTTCGATCCGGTCGATCAACGCGTTGTAGGCGGGGTTCGAGGTCGCGATCCCGCCTTTCAACTGGTCGCTGTATTCGCGGGACAGCTGATCGAACCGCTGTTGCAGCGCGTTGTAGCGGCTGAGGTCGAGGTCGATGAGGTCGAACTTGGCCTTGTCCTCTTCCCGGCCCGGCGGGCCGGTCTGGATCAGCCGGGCGGGGATGTGGCGGCTTTCGGTCAGCAGGAACCAGCAGATCTGCGCCACATGCGTGCCTGTGGTCAGGTGAACATGATACCTCTCGCGGTCCTCGTCGAATCCGTAGCCGCGGGCAAAGTCGAAGAGCTTGCCGTAGACCTCCTGGAAATCCCAGGGATCGGATAGGTCGAGGTTGCGCAGCATGACCTCTGTCTGCGGATTGGTTTCCTGCACCTCGGTCCGGACGATGTCGGCAAGATCCCTGAACCGCATGTCATAGAGGATTTCGAGCCGGTCGACGGGGAAGCCGTCATGCGTGACCAGACTCACCGTGGGCTTCCAGCGCCGCCTGCGCCCCATGTCGAGCTGCGTTCCGAGGAATCCGAGGACGACGTTGCGCATGTGGTTATCCAGAATGATAAATCAATATCTAACGATATCGTAACGAGGTGGGGGGATTCCGGCAATGCCCAGATTAGTCATTTGAATTCAGTGCCTTGACTGAATTTTCATTTTTCCTCGGGCGACCGCCTTGCTCATGGCAAAACATCCTCACCAACAACGAAGGAACAGAGCAATGGCAAACAAATCCGTGTTTGCATCGATCCGGGGCCGGTTGCTGCCCAAGGCAACCACCGTGAACGCCGAAGGCGCGCCGGCCTACGCCTATTCCGATGCACATGCCCTGGCGCAGATGGCGGCCACAGGCACATTCGGTGGCCTGTTCTACCAGTCCGCCCAGGATGAACTGACCCGTGTGGTTGCGCTTGCCGAAAAGGTCGAACCGGCCTTCCTGGCGCAGACGGCGATCTATGCCCGCCAGTCGGGCTACATGAAGGACATGCCGGCGGTGCTTCTGGCGGTGCTGGCGCGGCGCGATCCGGCGCTCTTCCGGGCGGTCTTTGGCCGCGTGGTGGATCACGGCAAGATGCTGCGGACCTTCGTGCAGATCGTGCGGTCGGGCCAGACCGGGCGCAAGTCGCTGGGCTCGGCGCCCAAGGCGATGGTGCAGCACTGGCTGAACACGGCCTCGGACCGGGCCATCCTGAACGCCAATATCGGCAACGATCCGTCGCTGAAGGACGTGATCAGGATGGTGCACCCGAAGCCGGAGACGGCAGAGCGCGAGGCGCTGTTCGCCTGGATCGTCGGGCGTCCCTGCGACGTGTCGAAACTGCCGGAGGCTGTGCAGGACTGGATGACCTTCAACGAAGGGGCCGACGGGGACTTGCCCGACGTGCCGTTCCAGATGCTGACGCAACTGCCGCTGACCGCGGACCACTGGGCGCAGATCGCGCGCAAGGGCTCGTGGCAGATGGTGCGCCAGAACCTGAACACCTTCCTGCGCAAGGGCGTCTTCGCCGATGCGCGGATGGTGGAACAGGTCGCGGCAAAGCTGCGAGACCCCAAGGCGGTCTCGAAGGCGCGGGCCTTTCCGTACCAGATGATGGTTGCGGCCAAGCACGCGAGCGACGAGATGCCCCGCGAGATCGTGGATGCCTTGCATGACGCGATGGAGTTGGCGGTGCGCAACGTGCCGAAGGTCTCTGGCGAGGTCGTGGTCTGCCCGGACGTCTCGGCGTCGATGACATGGCCGGTGACCGGCTACCGCAAGGGCGCAAGCTCGGCGGTGCGTCACGTGGACGTGGCCGCATTGGTTGCGGCGTCGTTCATGCGGGTGAACCGCAAGTGCCAGGTTCTGCCGTTCGAGGTGACGGTGCGCAACGCACGCCTGAACCCGCGCGACACGATCCTGACCAACGCGGATCGCCTGTCGGCCCTGGCCGGGGGCGGGACCAACTGTTCGGCACCGCTGCGGCAGCTCAACGAGCGTCATCGCGCACCGGACCTTGTGGTCTTCGTGTCCGATAACCAGTCCTGGGTGGATGCCCGGGGCGGGCGCCAGTCGACGGCGATGATGCACGAATGGGCGGCGCTGAAACGGCGCAACCCGCAGGCCAAGCTGGTCTGTATCGACATCGCGCCCTACGGCACGACGCAGGCGCAGACTCGTGAGGACGTGCTGAACATCGGCGGGTTCTCGGACGCGGTCTTTGACCGGATCGCGGATTTCGCGAAGGGCCGGCAAGGGTCCGAGCACTGGGTGCAGGAGATCGAGAAGATCGAGCTCTGAGCATCTGACACCAAAGGGTCAGGCGGAATGCCGACGGGACTACATTTTCAGGA
This sequence comes from Mameliella sp. AT18, assembly GCF_028807275.1. Taxonomy (NCBI): domain Bacteria; kingdom Pseudomonadati; phylum Pseudomonadota; class Alphaproteobacteria; order Rhodobacterales; family Roseobacteraceae; genus Antarctobacter; species Mameliella sp. AT18. The sequence goes on along the minus strand of NZ_JARAMO010000063.1, from coordinate 3,251 downwards.
CATGTACCTGTCTCGTCATTTTCTTGTCCGCCTGACCCATCGGAACATGGACGGAAAGGATTCAATCCCGGCGAATGCCGGCGGAACTACAGCGCTGTTAACGCCCAGGTTGCGGGTTCGAATCCCGTCGCGGCCGCCACACACCATTCACGGGCAGGGTTTTCCCGCCTGTCGGATCGGTGCCCCAACGGGGACTATGGCCGCGTAGCTCAACGGAAGAGCAGGTCATGTTTCGCCACCCCTTAGTCGCCGGGACAAATTGCCAGGGATTAGCTCAGTTTGGCAGAGTGCCGCACCCGGACTGCGGAAGCCGAAGGTTCGAATCCTTCATCCCTGACCATTTCATCCGGGAGGAATGCCTGCGGGGTTACTTGTCTTTCACACATGCCACACCTCGCAACTCCTTGTCCTCCCGGCCAAATTCGAAAGGAAATCCCCGGCGAATGCCGAAGGAACTACATGCCTCCAACCAGACCGGGTCACCAGGCGGTTCGATTCCGCCTTTGGCAATCGCCCAGACGGCAAACGCGCGTCACGCGCGGGGCGGGTTCCGGACATGTTTCTTCACCCTTGTCGCCGGGGGCCATTTCAGGAGATGTTTTCATGACGATGTCGGATGAAGCCACGTTTGACCCGGTCACCGGGCACCACCTCAAGGACTGGGGCCACCGCCCTGGCAAGCATTTCCCCGTTCTGCTGGAAAAGGCGAACGCGATGCGTGCCGAGGGTTACGGCCTTGTGCGCATCCGCCAGGAATTGGATGGAATGGCCCCGCCAGAGCCGGACACGCTGGCGCTGCGCGCGCCCGGCGAATTGGCCTTTTCCGAGAACATCGAGATTTCGCATCCCGACGAGCAGGAGAACGTCGCCAAGGTCCGTGCCACCATGCGCGAACTGATGCGCACGCCAACGATCGAGGCCGGGGCGATCATGCCCGACGCCTGCCCGGCAGGACCGGAAGGGACGATCCCGGTCGGGGGCGTGGCGGCTGCAAGAAACGCGATCCATCCCGGGATGCATTCGGCCGACATCTGTTGTTCGGTCATGATCTCGGACATGGGGATGGCCGATCCCGGGGCGGTGCTGGACGCCGCGCAGTCGGTCACGCATTTCGGACCCGGCGGGCGCCCGCAGGGCAAACGCTATAGCCTGCCGGTCGATCTACTGGACGAGATCCGCTACAACTCCTTCCTCTGCACGCAGAAGATCCTGGGCATGGCGCAGGCGCACCTGGGGACGCAGGGGGATGGCAATCATTTCCTGTTCGTCGGACGTTCACGCAAGACCGGGCGCACGGCGATGGTCACGCACCACGGCTCTCGCGGTCCGGGGGCGGTGCTCTACAAGGAGGGGATGATCGCGGCGGAACGTTTTCGCCGAGAGCTGTCGCCCGAAACGCTGAAGCAGAACGCCTGGATTCCGGCGGATAGCGAAGAGGGGCAGGACTACTGGGACGCCCTGCAGATCATCCGCCAGTGGACCAAGACCAATCACGCGATGATCCACGACGCGACGGCGGCGGTTGCCGGGGCCGAGGTGGGCGACCGTTTCTGGAACGAGCACAACTTCGTCTTCAAGCGTGGCGATCTCTACTTTCACGGCAAGGGCGCGACCCCGGCCTGGAAGGACTATGCCGATGACGCCAGCGGGTTGACGCTGATCCCGCTGAACATGGCGCAGCCGGTCCTGGTGACGCGCGGGTTGGATGCGGCAAGCGGGCTGGGGTTCAGCCCGCATGGGGCCGGGCGCAACTTTTCCCGTTCCGAGCACCGCCGCCGCATGGGATCGGTCACGCCCGACCAGATGCTGAAGGCCGAGACAGAGGGGCTGGACATCCGGTTTCACGCCGGGGCTGTGGATGCCTCGGAACTGCCGTCCAGCTACAAGGATGCGGACAGCGTCGTGGCGCAGATCAAGTCCTACGGGCTGGCCGAGATCGAGGATTACATCGACCCATACGGCTGCATCATGGCGGGCGACGTGCCACCGTTCTGGGCCAAGAAAAAGAAGGGTGCCCGGCGCGGTGCCTGACGGGTCCCGAAGGCGGGCCGGCGCGATCAGCCCGGCCCGCTGACAATCCTGCTCAGCCGGGGCAATCCGTCCCATTTTCAAGTTTTTCGGAATAGAGTTGTCGGCAACCGCTTGCTGGCCCGGCGCCGGGCGTCAGGCTAGGTTCGGAGGAACCCCAATGTCCCAGAGGCCAATATGACCGCAAGCTACTATGCACAGATGGGGGGGCATCCTCCTCAAGAGCAGATCATGACGGATCGCGCCGTGTTCACCGACGCCTACGCGGTGATCCCCAAGGGCACGATGCGCGACATCGTCACCAGCTTTCTGCCGTTCTGGGAGGACACACGTCTGTGGGTGCTGTCGCGTCCGCTGAGCGGCTTTGCCGAGACCTTTTCCCAGTACATCATGGAAGTCGCGCCGGGCGGCGGGTCTGACCGGCCCGAAACCGATCCTGGGGCCGAAGCCGTGATTTTCGTTGTCGAGGGCACCGGTACGCTGACCATCGACGGGACGGCTCATGCGCTGGAACCCGGGAGCTTTGCCTTCCTGCCGCCCGCGACCGACTGGACCCTTCGGAACACCGGTGACGCTCTGCTGAAATTCCACTGGATCCGCAAGGCCTACGAGGCGGTCGAGGGGTTGCCCGCGCCCGAGGCCTTCGTGACCAACGAAAAGGACATTACCCCCGCCGCCATGCCGGGCACGGACGGCAAATGGGCGACCACGCGGTTCGTCGATCAGACCGACTTGCGCCATGACATGCATGTGACCGTCGTGACGTTTGAACCCGGCGGCGTGATCCCCTTTGCCGAGACCCACGTGATGGAGCACGGCCTCTACGTGCTCGAAGGCAAGGCGGTCTACCGGCTCAACTCCGACTGGGTCGAGGTCGAGGCCGGGGATTACATGTGGCTGCGCGCCTTCTGCCCACAGGCCTGCTATGCGGGCGGGCCGGGGCGGTTCCGCTACTTGCTCTACAAGGACGTGAACCGGCATATGCCGTTGCGGCTAACGCCCCGCGGCTGACTGGCGCCAAAGCAGGCCATCAAAAAGGCCGGGATGTTTTCCAAAAGTGCGCAAGCAGATGCGTTGCGCCACCGGTCCGCTGGCACGGCGGGCGTGAACTGATAGTGGTCAAGCGCCTTCGCGGAAAACAGCGAGGGCGCTTTCGTTTCAAGTAGCAGGTATGCGGGGCTTTGCTGCCGTCCGCCTAGGTGTTCAGACTGTCCAGAACCTCC
>NZ_JARAMO010000062.1:0-68622 GCF_028807275.1 Mameliella sp. AT18 | reverse complement strand
GTACGTTTTGTACAAAACGTACAAAACGCGACGGGGGTCAGACGCCCAGGTAGCGGTGCGCCAGTTCCGGGTCCAAGCCATCCAGCGCCCCGGTCCAGGCCGTGCGCCCCCGGTTCAGGATCACCGCCCGGTCAGAGACCTGCGTCAGTTCCTTCAGGCTCTTGTCGATGATCAGAATGGCCATGCCCGTCTCTCGTTTGAGCTGGCCGATGGCGTCCCAGATTTCCTGCCGGATCAGCGGCGCCAGCCCCTCTGTCGCCTCGTCCAGGATCAGCAGGCGCGGGTTCGTCATCAGCGCCCGGCCGATCGCCAGCATCTGCTGTTCGCCTCCCGACAGCGACCGCGCCACCTGTGTCCGGCGTTCGTCCAGGCGCGGAAACAACATGCCCACCTTGCCCATGTCCCAGGGGCCGGGACGGGCGGCGGCGGTCAGGTTCTCCTGCACCGTCAGGTCCGCGAAACAGCGCCGCCCCTCGGGCACCAGACCAATCCCAAGCCGCGCGGCGCGATGCGCGGGAAGGCGGCGCAAGTCATTGCCGTCAAAAAAAATATCCCCCTCGGCGCGCAGCAGGCGGCAGATGCATTTCACCGTGGTCGTCTTGCCCATGCCGTTGCGCCCCATCAGCGCCACGACCTCGCCCGAGGCGACCTGAAGGTCGACCCCGAACAGGGCCTGGCTGGCGCCGTAGGTGGCTTTCAGCCCTTCGACCTGCAAGAGCGCGCTCATGCCTCGTCCCCCAGGTAGGCTTCGCGCACGGCCTTGTCGCGGCGGATTTCCCCGACCGTTCCACTGGCGATCACGCGGCCATAGACCAGCACGCTGACCCGGTCGGCCAGCGCAAAGACCGCGTCCATGTCATGCTCCACCAGCAGGATCGGCGCCTGCGCCCGCAGCCCGTCCAGAAAGCCGGTCAGTTGCGCCGAGCCCTCGGTGCCCAGGCCCGCCATCGGCTCGTCCATGACAAAGGCGCGCGGTTCCAGCGTGAGCGCCACCGCCACCTCCAGCTTGCGCCGCTCTCCATGCGACAGCTCTGCCGCCCGCATCGCCCGTTGCCCGGCCAGTCCGACCCGCTCCAGCGCCGCCTCGGCCCGGTCCCGGATCGCCCGGTCACGCAGCACCGGGCGGAACATGCCAAAGGGGCGGCCCTGCGCGCCAAGCGCCCCCAGCGCGACGTTCTGGAGAACCGTGTCCTCCATCGCCAACTGACTGATCTGAAAGGTTCTTGCCAGCCCGGCGCGGGCGCGGGCCTGCACCGGCAGGCCGGTGACATCCCGGCCATCCAGCACCACCTGCCCGGCATCCGGGGCCAGCGCACCGCTGATCTGCGCGATCAGCGTCGACTTCCCGGCCCCGTTCGGACCGATGATGGCATGGATCTCTCCGGCGCGCAGCGAGATCGAGACGTCATCCGTCGCCTGCAGGGCGCCGAACGCCTTGCGCAGGTCCCTGGTTTCCAGGACCGCCTCAGCCATGCGCCCGCGCCTTTCCGGCGATCAACCCGATGACGCCGCCGCGTCCGAACAGAACGATGACCAGTAACAGCAGGCCGAACCAGATGTGCCAATAGTCGGACCAACCGCCGATGTAATGTTCCAGAACCACGAAGAGGCAGGCGCCGACGACCGGTCCGAACAGGCGCGCTGTGCCGCCGATGATGATGAAGACGATGAACTCTCCGGACAGTTGCCAGCTGAACATGGTGGGCGAGACAAAGCGGTTGAGGTCCGCGAACAGCGCACCCGCCAGCCCGGTGATCGCCCCCGAGATCGTAAAGGCGATAAGGCGCAGGCGGAACGGGTCCAGACCCACGGCGCGCACCCGGTCGGGCACCTGTCGCGCCGCGTTCAGCGCAAGGCCGAAGCGCGAGCGCGCCAGCGCACCGTTGAACCCCAGCGCCAGCACAAGTGCCGCAAGGCAAAGGCCGTAAAACTGGATCGGGATCAAGGTGTTGAGGCCGGGAAACCCGTTGCGGACATAGATCGACATGCCGTCCTCGCCGCCGTAGGCGGACCAGGAAATCGCGAAATAGTAGAACATCTGCCCGAAGGCGAGCGTGATCATGATGAAATAGACGCCGCTGGTGCGCAGCGACAGCAGGCCGATGACCAGCGCCGCCAGCGCCGAGGCGATCACCGCCACCAGCCAGATCACCGGCATGGACTTGGTGCCCTCGATCAGGAAGGGCGCCTCGAAGAGCGGCATGTAATTCTGCGCGTGAAAGGCGAGAATGCCCATCGCATAGCCCCCGATGCCGAAAAACACCGCGTGGCCAAGGCTGACGAGCCCGCCGACCCCCAGGGCGATGTTCAACCCCACCGCCGCCAGCGACAGGATCACGGCGCGGGTGGCCAGCGTGATGGTAAAGGGTTCGTCCGCCAGATGTGCATAGAGGGGCAGCGCGACGAGGCCCGCCAGGACGGCGAGGTTGAACAGGGTTTCACGGGTCATGCGCGTGCTCCGAACAGGCCCGTCGGGCGCCAGATCAGGACCACGGCCATCAGGATGTAGATCGCCATCGAGGAGAGCGAGGCGCCGGTCTGCGTGGCGGCGGCGGGCGCCATGAACAGCTTGAAGAGTTCGGGCAGGAAAACCGAGCCCAGCGTGTCCGTCAGCCCCACCAGCAGGGCGCCCACAAGCGCGCCCTTGATCGAGCCGATACCGCCAATCACGATGGTGACAAAGGCCAGGATCAGAACGGGTTCGCCCATGCCCACCTGCACCGATTGGATCGCGCCCACCAGCGCACCGGCCAGTCCCGCCAGCGCCGCTCCGAGCGCAAAGATGAAGGTATAGAGCCGGTCGATATCGACACCCAGCGCGGCGATCATTTCGCGGTCGTTTTCGCCGGCGCGGATCTGCACGCCGATCCGGGTCCGGGCGATCAGCCAGAAGAGGCCCGCCGCCACGGCAAGACCGGCGAGGATCAGCGTCAGCCGGTACAGCGGATACTCGATGCCGCCGGGCAGGGTCACGGGGCCGGACAGCGCATCCGGCACGTCGAGGTAGAGCGGAAATGAGCCAAAGACCCAGCGGGTGCCTTCCGAAAAGACGAGGATCAGCGCAAAGGTGGCCAGCACCTGGTCAAGGTGGTCGCGATCGTAGAGCCGCCGGATCACCACCAATTCGATCAATGCGCCGGCTGCCGCCGCGCCCGCCAGCGCGGCCACCAGTCCCAGCGCGAAGGACCCGGTTGCCGCCGCCGCCGCCGCCGCGCAAAAGGCGCCCACCATGTAGAGCGAGCCATGCGCCAGGTTGATCAACCCCATGACGCCGAAGATCAGCGTCAGCCCGGCCGCCATGAGGAAAAGCATGATGCCGGATTGCAGACCGTTCAGGATCTGCTCAAGGATCAGGGTGGTTGTCATGGGGAATGTCGTTGGGTCGGACGCCCCGGGACGGCCCCGGGGCGTACAGGTGTGTTACATCTTGCAGTCGTCGACGTAGGCGTTTGCGCGGTCTTCCATCGCGGTGGCGACGATCTTGTTGGTATAGATGTCGCCTTCCTTGATGACCTCGCGAACGTAGACGTTCTGGATCGGGTGGTTGTTGGCCGCGAAGGAGAATTTACCCCGCACGCTGTCGAACTCTGCCGCCTTGAGAGCTGCACCGAAACCGGCCTCGTCCGAGATATCGGCCTTGTCCAGCGCCGAGAGCATCAGGTTGGCTGTGTCATAGCCCTGCGCCGCGTAGATCGACGGAAGGCGGTCGTATTTCGCCTGGAATGCCTCGACAAATGCGGCATTGGCGGCGTTGTCCAGATCCTTGGACCAGGTCGAGGAGTTCTTGACCCCCAGCGCCGCGTCGCCCACCGCCTGCAGGATGCCCTGGTCAAAACTGAACGCCGGACCGACCAGCGGCAGGTCCACGCCCGAGTCCGCGTATTGCTTGAGGAAGGAGATGCCCATGCCGCCGGGCAGGAAGAAGAAGACGGAATCCGCGCCGCTGGCCCGGATCTGGGCGATTTCTGCGGCATAGTCGGTCTGGCCCAGCTTGGTATAGACCTCGCCCGCCAGGTCACCCTCGTAGAAGCGCTTGAAGCCGGTCAGGCTGTCCTGGCCCGCCGGATAGTTGGGCGCAAGGATGAAGGTGTTCTTGAACCCGGCCTGCGTCGCATAGGCGCCCGCGCCCTCGTGCAGGTTGTCGTTCTGGTAGGAGACCGAGAAATACCTGGCATTGCAGCCCCGCCCGGCCAGTTGCGCCGGCGCGGCGTTGGTCGAGAGATAGAACTTGCCCTGAGCCGTGGCCGAGGGCACCACCGCCATCGCGAGGTTGGACCAGACGATGCCGGTCAGCAGGTCGACCTTTTCCGACTGGATCATCTTGTCGGCCAGCTGCACGGCCACGTCGGGTTTGCGCTGGTCGTCTTCGATGACCACCTCGATGTCGGTCCGACCCGATTGTTCGATGGCCAGCATGAAGCCGTCGCGCGTGTCGATGCCCAGGCTTGCGCCACCGCCGGACAGCGTGGTGATCATGCCCACCTTGACCTCGGCCGCGGCCGGCAGGGCCAGGGCGGCGCAGAGCAGCCCGCCCATCGTCAATGTCTTGAGACTCATGGAATTCTCCCGGTTGTCAGATGTCAGAACGCGCGGAACGTCAGCGTCGTCAGCGTGCGTTCGATCCCGTCGATGTCCAGCAGGTTGTCGTTGATGAATTTGCCCGTGTCCTCTTCCTTTGGGATGTAGATCTTGAGGAGCAGGTCATACTCGCCGCTGGTCGAGTAGAGCTCGGAATGGATTTCGCGCAGGGCGATGTCGCCGGCCACGCGATAGGCGGTGCCGGGGCGGCATCGGATCTGGACGAATACGCAGTTCATGGAACCCTCCTTTCCGGTCGTGCGCCGACTAGACCCGATATCGCGCCATGATTCCAGCCCTTTGACAGGCTCTTGCGCGGAACGGTCTGCGCGGCGAGAGTGACAGGGATGTCTGCAGGGGAGAAAGCCAGTGACCGAACAACTTGCAGGGGGTGCGGCGTTCCCGGACCTGCGCGGCACGTCGGTCTTCATCACCGGCGGCGGCGCGGGGATCGGGGCCGCGCTGACCGAGGCTTTTCTTGAACAGGGGGCCCGGGTTGCCTTTTGCCAGCGGTCGGACGTGACTGTGTTCTGCGACCGAATGGAAACACGGCACGGCAACCGACCGCTGTTCCTGCAATGCGACGTCACGGATGAACCCGCTCTGCGCGCCGCGATGGCCGAGGCCGCCAGCGAACACGGCCCGATTACCGTGCTGGTCAACAACGCCGCCAACGACATCCGCCATGACACGCTGGAAATCAGTTCCGACGAATGGGACGATCTGATCGCGGTCAACCTGAAAAGCTATTTCCTGACCACGCAGATCGCAGTGCCGGGGATGATGGAGGCGGGCGGCGGCGCCATCGTCAATTTCAGTTCGATCAGCTACATGCTGGGCATGGCAGAGATGACGGCCTATACCACAGCCAACGGCGGGATCACCGCCATGACGCGGGGCCACGCGCGCGAATTCGGCCGCGACGGCATCCGCGTCAACGCGGTGGCGCCGGGCTGGGTGCTGACGGAACGCCAGTTGCGGCTCTGGGCCTCGCCCGAGGCGCTGGACGACTTCCTGACCAAGCAGTGTCTTGGCCGTCACCTGGAACCGGCGGATCTTGCCGGACCCGTGCTGTTCCTGGCCTCGCAGGCCAGCGCCATGATCACCGGACAATGCCTTGCCGTCGATGGCGGGGTTGTCACCACCGCCGCCTGAAGGATCGAAGATGCCCCAACCCGCCACTCTTTCCGCCACCCGCTGCACCCTTGGCGAAGGGGCGCTGTGGCACCCGGACCGGAACAGCTTTCTGTGGTTCGACATCCTGGGTCACCGGCTGTACGAACACGACGGGCAACAGGAACGTCACTGGCAGTTCGACCGGGCAGTGTCGGCGGCGGGTATCGTGGACGCCAAGCGCCTGCTGATCGCCTCCGAGAGGGACCTGTTCCTGTTCGATCTCGACGTCGCCACCGAAACCCGTCTTTGCGATCTCGAGGCCGACAATCCCGTCACGCGGTCCAACGATGGCCGTGCTGATCCGCTGGGTGGGTTCTGGATCGGGACGATGGGCTACGCGGGGGAAACCGGCGCCGGGGCGATCTATCGCTGGTACAAGGGAGAGCTGCGCAGGCTCTTTGCCCCGATCAGCATTCCCAACGCGATCTGTTTCGCCCCTGATGGCGGGCGGGCCTATTTCACGGACACGCCGACCGGGGTGATCCGCCGTGTCGCGCTGGATGCCGAGGGCTGGCCCACGGGCGACCCGGAGGACTGGCTGGACCTCCGGCCCGAGGGGCTGAACCCCGACGGTGCCGTGACGGATGCCGAGGGCAACTTCTGGAATGCGCAATGGGAGGCAAGCCGCGTCGCCTGTTACGCGCCGGACGGGCGTTTCCTGCGCGCACTGGACCTGCCGACGCCGCAGACGACCTGCCCGGCCTTCGGCGGACCGGAGTTCACCCGGCTGATGGTCACCTCTGCCGCCGAAGGCCGCCCGGATGAGGACAGGGCGGCAGGGAACACCTTTGTTTTTGAAACGGACGCGCAGGGCAGGGCAGAACCGCGCGTTCTTGTCTGACCCCGTCCCCGATGACCTACAGGGATTTGACAATGTCCACATCCATCCATCGCGACCAGCTGCGCCCCGGAGAAACCCTTGCCGAGTTTCCGCCCGCCACCGACGCGGGCTTGCGTTTCATCGGCCGGATCGAGACGCCTTTCAGGGTGCGCGCCGATTGCCCTCGGCAAGGCGACCCCGAAAATGGCCCGGAGTGTACCGTGACCCTCGATCCGGTCTATGCGCCCGCGCTGGACGGGATCGAGCAGTTCGAGTTCATCGAACTGCTCTACTGGCTGCATGAGGCCCGGCGCGACCTGCTCACCCAAAGCCCCAAAGCCGATGGCCGGACACGCGGCACCTTTTCGCTGCGCAGCCCGCTGCGGCCCAATCCCATCGGCACCAGCATCGTCCGGCTGATCGAACGCGATGGTGCCCGGCTGACCGTGCGCGGGCTGGATTGCCTGTCCGGAACGCCGCTGCTCGACGTGAAACCCTATCGCTGCGATTTTGCGGTACAGGCGCGGGCCAAGCCGGGCGTCTCAACCTGAGAATAGCCCCGCGAAACGCTCGCGCAGGGCGGCTTTCTGAACCTTGCCCATCGTGTTGCGCGGCAGGGCGTCGATGACCTCCATGTGGCGGGGATGCTTGAACCGGGCCAGTTTCGCCGTGACCTCGGCGGCAATGGCGTCAAGGTCGGGCGTCTGGCCGGGCTCAGGAACGATGACTGCCACCGGGGTCTCTCCGAAATCCGGATGAGGCACGCCGACCACGGCGCTTTCCAGCACGCCCGGTTGGTCGTCCAGCAGTTCCTCGATCTCCTTGGGGTAGATGTTGAACCCGCCCGAGATGATCAGGTCCTTGCCGCGTCCGACGATGGTGACATAGCCATCCTCGCTCATCTGGGCGAGGTCGCCGGTGATGAAAAAGCCGTTCTCGCGCAGCTCGGCGGCGGTCTTTTCCGGCATCTGCCAGTAGCCCTGAAACACGTTCGGGCCGCGCACCTCGAGCATGCCGATCTCGCCGCGCGGCAGTTCGGTGCCGGCCTCGTCGCAGACCTTGGCCTCGACCCCCGGCAGGGGCAGGCCCACGGTGCCGGCACGCCTGTCACCGTCATAGGGGTTCGAGGTGCTCATGTTGGTTTCGGTCATGCCGTAGCGTTCCAGGATGCGGTGGCCGGTGCGGGCTTCGAACTGGCGATGCGTTTCGGCAAGCAGGGGCGCCGAGCCGGAGATGAACAGCCGCATGTCGCCCGCAACCTCGACGCCAAATCGCGGGTTGTCCAACAGGCGGGTGTAGAAGGTCGGCACCCCCATCAGGCTGGTCGCCCTGGGCATCCAGTCGATCAGCGCGTCGGTGTCCAGTTTCGGGAAAAACACCATCGCGCCGCCCGCCGCCAGCATCACGTTGGTCGCCACGAACAACCCGTGGGTGTGAAAGATCGGCAACGCGTGCAGCAGCACGTCGTCCCTGGTGAACCGCCAGAGGTCGACCAGGGTCAGAGCGTTGGACAAGAGGTTGTCCTGGCTCAGCATCGCACCCTTGGAGCGGCCCGTGGTACCCGAGGTGTAGAGAAAGGCGGCAATGTCATCGCTTGCGCGCGGTTCGACGGGGGCCTCTTCGGGGGCTGCGTCTGCCCGTTCGGCCAGGGTGCCGGCCCCATCCGGACCCAATGTCTCGCAATGGGCGCCGCAGCGCGCGGCAACCTCTCCCAGCAGGCGGGCGTCGGTCGGGTCGCAGACCAGTACCCGCGCGCCCGAGTTCTCGACGAAATAGGCGATCTCGTCCCCGGTGTAGCCGGTGTTCAGCGGCAGAAAGACAATCCCGGCCTGGATGCAGCCAAAGACCAGCGCCAGCGCGTCGGCGCATTTTTCGACCTGCAAGGCCAGCCGGTCGCCGGGTTCCAGCCCCAGTTCGCGCAGCGCCCCGGAGAACTGGGCCACGCGTGCGGTGAACCCCGCGTAACTGATCTGCCCACCGTCCGGGAGGTGCAGAAAGACAGAGCTGTTCGTGGTCTGATGACCAAGGAGCGTGTCGTAAAGCGGGTTGGACATTGGGCTCTCCTGCTGCGCTGGCCCCTCGTGTTTAAACGCAGCGTGCACAGGGGGTAAAGCGGGCTCAGTGCAACTGTTCTACCGGGCGCAACACGGCGGAAAGTGCGTCGCGCGTCGTCTGCCAGCATTCGGCCAGATCGGCCTGGCGCCCGTCCAGCTCCATTGCGTTCCCGGCCTTGGCCGCCTGCTCGATCTCCTGCAGCAGCGTCATCAGCCGGGCCGCGCCCATCATCGCGGCAGACCCGGCCATGCGGTGGGCCTCCGCGGCCAGGGTAGCCTGCCCGGTGATCCCGGCCTTGGCGAGGTCGGGCATGGCATGCTGAAAATCGGTCATCTCGAACAGGAATCTTTCGTGCAGGTGCCGCAGTCGCGCCGGGGCGAGGTCCTGGCGCATTTCCTCCAGGTGAGCCTCGTCGATCACTGTGGTCTGGTCACCGGGCGCGGGCGGGCGGGTCGCGACAGGGCGGACCGCTGCACCTGCTGCCAAGACCTCGGTCAGGACAGTGCGGATCGCGTCAAGCGTCAACGGCTTGATCAACACCGCCTGCATCCCGGCCGCATGAAAGGCCTCGACCTCTTGCGGCAGGGCATGGGCGGTGGTGGCGACCACGGGGGTTGCCGCGTTGATTCCGGCGCTGTGCCGCAAGGCGCGCGCCACGTCGATCCCGTCCATGCCGGGCATCGAGATATCCATCATCACCACGTCGAAACGCCGGGTTCCGAGGGCGGAAAGCGCCGCCTCGCCACTGTTGGCTGTCTCGACCCGGTGGCCGTCGCGTTCCAGGAGGTCGCGGCCCACCAGGCGGTTGATCTCGTTGTCCTCGACCAGCAGCACATCGCAGGCCGGGGGGCGCTCGCAGGGCTCCGGGCTGGGCACCTCTGGCATGGGTTTCTCTTCCGGCGGGGCCAGCGGCACCCGCAACCAGAAAACGCTGCCGTCCCCCGGTTCGCTTTCCACGCCCAGCTCACCCCCCAGGACCGTGGCCAGTCGCAGCGAGATGCCCAGCCCCAGCCCCGTGCCCGAGGTGCTGCGTCCATAGGTGCTGTCGATGGTGACGAAATCCTCGAAGATCCGGTCGATGTCCTCTTCGGCGATGCCGATCCCGGTGTCCGTCACACGCAGTTCGACCGACTCCAGCCCGGCGGCGCAGTCGGCCTCCAGCGTGATCCGCCCGTTCCATGTGAACTTGATCGCGTTGCCGACGAGGTTCAACAGGATCTGGCGCAACCGGTCGGGATCGCCGTAGACCCGGTGCAATTCGGGGTTTGGGGGCACCAGGATCAGCCGGTTTCCCCGGGCGCTGGCGTGCTGGCCCTGGTTGTCGACGATGTCTTCCAGCAGTCTAACCAGGTCAAAACCGCTCTTGCGCAGTGTCATCTTGCCCGCGTCCAGCCGCGAGATGTCCAGCACGTCGTTCACATGGCCCAGCAGGATACGGCCCGAGTCGCGCACGATCCGCAGGTAGCGTTGGTGACGCGCGTCCAGCGACTGGTCATCGACCAGTTCCAGCGTGCCCAGCATCCCGTTCAGCGGCGTCCGCATTTCGTGGCTCATGACGGCCAGCAGTTCGGCTTTCTGTTTTTCGCCTGCGATGGCGCGGTCGCGGGCGCGTTTCAGCTCGGCCTCGTTGCGGACCCGGTCCGAGATGTCGCGCAGGAAGGCGATGTAGATTTCGCCGGCGGGACTTTGCGCCCGGGCCAGGGAAAGGTCGACGGGAAAGACCGTGCCGTCGCTGCGTCGGGCGTCCAGCCGCACGATCCCCTTGCCGATCACCCGCGCGTCACCGTCACGGCGGAACCGGGCCATCCCGCGCCGGTGCGCGGCGCGGTAATGATCCGGTACGATCAGGTCGGCCATGTCCGCCCCCAGCGCCTGGTTGCGATCATAGCCGAAGATGCGCTCGGCGGCGCCGTTGTAGTCCAGGATGCGCCCGGCGGCATCCGAGACCACGACCGCGTCCAGCGACGTGGACAGGATCGTCTCGATCCGCTCGCGTGTCTCGCGGTTGGCCCGGGCCTCGGCGTCGCTCTTGCGTGCCAGCCGGAACAGCATCAGCGCCAGAACCGCCAGGAGGATCACGAGGGCGACGGTCAGTAGGCCGACGCGCACCATGCTCCGGCTCAGGCTGTCGCGCTGTTCAAAGCCCTGTTGGGAAAAGAACTCGACCCCGGCCAGGGTGGTGTCGCGCACGGTGGTGCGCACCGACCTCGCATCTTCGGCCAGGTCGGGCAAGGCGGCCCTCAGGGCCTCGTCCGGCCCGTCGATCAAGGGCAGCCAGTTGCTGCGAAACGTCCGGATTTCCTCGATCCGTTCGGGCATCACGCCGATCTGCATCAGGGTTTCGAACCTGTGGCTTTCGGTCAGGGTCTCGACCCGGCTGTAGAAGATGTCATAGCGCAGACGTACATCGCTCAGCGAGACGTCGCCCGTATCGGCGCGCAGGGCGGAAATTTCCAATGCCATCAGCTCGACTTCGGCCTGGCCCAGGGTCCACTGCATGTTGTCTGCTGCCGACGAGGCCAGCCGGCGTGTCTGCTGTTGCAGGTCCAGGACCAGCACCGCGATGGACACCACGATCATCACAATGACGATCCCCGTCAGCCAGTTCGGCAGGCTGGACATCCAGCCGGGCCCATCGCGGCCCGGGGTGCGTTCGGGTCCCTGGGTCACGCGGTGCTGCCGCCCGAGGACGAGGGCGGGCGACTGCATCTCGGCGTGACCGGGGCGTGGGTGGCTTGGATCATCCGGATCTCCTGGCTGGCCAACGGCCCTCTCCAGAAAAACGGGGCAGAGAGGCGGGCGCAAGGGGCCAAAGCCGGTCAAAGTGTCATCTGACCGGAACTGATGTTTGTAATAGGTAGCGTTTTCTGTATCTTTCAGGGTTCCTGAGGCGCCGTGGCGGGCTAGACTGCCACTGTGCGTGTATCCGCCATCGGCGCAGATGGGACGAGTTGAAAGATGAGAATTCTGGTTGCAGACGACCACGACCTGGTGCGGGACACGATTGCGGCTTATCTGGACGGTGCGGATGTCGAAGAAGTCTGTACCGTGGCCACGCTGCAGGATGCGGTTTCGCTCGCCAAATCGAGCGGCAGTTTCGATCTCGTGCTGCTGGACTACAACATGCCTGGCATGAACGGGCTGGAGGGGTTGGAACGCATGCGCGCCGCGAACGAGGGGCGCCCGGTGGCGATCCTGTCCGGCAGTGCCACGCGCGACGTGGCCACAGCGGCGCTGAAGGCGGGGGCACAAGGGTTCATCCCCAAGACGCTCAGCGCCCGGTCGTTGCTGACGGCGGCCCGTTTCATGGCCGCCGGAGAGGTCTACACCCCGATCGAGTTCCTGAAAACCGGCGGCAAGGGCGAGGATGACATTCTTACCCGCAGGGAACAGCAGGTCCTGCAGGGCATCTGCGAAGGCAAGTCAAACAAGGAAATCGCCCGCGACCTTGACCTGCAGGAGGTCACGGTAAAGCTCCACGTCAAGACGCTCTCGCGCAAGCTGGAGGCGCGCAACCGGACCCATGCCGCGATGATCGGGCGGGACCGGGGACTGATCTGAACGCCGGTTTCGGACCCGGGGTCAATCCCGGTGCAAAGACAACCGGATCGGGCCGAAGGCGCCAGTCGGGTCGACCGGGCGCCCTTTCTGGGTGGCGACCAGCGGCAGGGTTGCCGCGACCTGCCGGACGCGGGGCATCAGCGGGCGCCAGTCGCTGGCCGGTGTCTTTGCTGCCTCTGACGGGCACAGGCTCTTGCCCGGTCCTCTTGCGCGGGCCAGATCCATCAGAACAGCGGCGATCTCTGCGTCAGTTGGGGCCATAGCGGCGGCGTTCAATCGTCACCCGTCCCTGTGCATCCGCCCGAACGATGTGAAGGTCGCCGTATTCGATGGGCATTGGCTCGGACAGGCCCAGGTCCTCCCAGATCGTGGCGATATTGCCCTTGTTGCCGATCCAGATCAGCGTCTTGCCCGCGCCGCTCTGCACGAGGCCGGCGGTCGGCGCCTCTTGTGGCAGGCGGTTCACGGCCAACCCACGGGCGCCCGCCAGCGGCGCGGCGGTGTCGAGGTTGCGCTTTATGCCGGGGCTGAAGATCAGGTCGATGTCGAAATCCTTGACCGCCTGCACCAGCGCCCGCGCGCGTTCGCGCCCCCGCGCATTCAGGTCCTCGCCGTCGCGGTCGGCATGGCGTGTGACGATCAGCGTGGAGTTGGGGGCAAGCGCCAGGGCCTGCCCCGGCATCATGCCACAGGCGGGCACAAGCGCGGCGGCGCCCAACAGGAAGAAACGGCGGTTCATGGCATCCCTCGTCTGTTTTTCTGACAGCCTAACCCCGCGTCACCTTTCGGGCAACGCCGGAGGGAAAGGCCCGGGGCGGCCATGAAAAAGGCCCGAAGTCCGGCAGGACTTCGGGCCTTGCAGGCTATTCGATGCGCTCTGGGGATCAGTCCAGGGCGGCGTTGCAGCGTTTGCAGGTGGCGGGGTGGGCATGGTGGCCCACGTCCGGCAGGATCTTCCAGCACCGCTGGCACTTTTCGCCTTCGGCTTTTTCAAAGACCACGCCGACGCCTTCGACCTCGGGCATCCGGTAGGCCTCGTTCGGCATCGGGTCGCCGGTCAGGAAGGTGTCCGAGGTGATGCAGACATCCTCGAAGGCGACCGATTTCAGCGCCTCCAGCATGTCCGGCTCTCTCACATGTACCACCGGCGCCGCTTCCAGCGAGGCGCCGATCACCTTGTCAGTGCGCTGCACTTCCAGCGCGGCGGTGACGACACGGCGGGCGCGGCGCACCATCTGCCACTTGGCCGCCAGCGGTTCATCCAGCCAGTCCTTGGGCGTCTCGGGGATGTCCTGCAGGTGGATCGAGCTGTCGTCGCCCGGGAAGCGTTCCAGCCAGACCTCTTCCATCGTGAACACCAGGATCGGCGCCAGCCAGGTGGTCAGGCGGTGGAACAGCAGGTCCATGACCGTGCGCGCGGCGCGGCGGCGTGCGGTGTCGCCATCGCAATACAGCGCGTCCTTGCGGATGTCGAAGTAGAAGGCCGACAGTTCCACCGTGCAGAAGTTGAACAGCTGCTGGTAGACACCCTGGAAGTCATAGGCGGCATAGCCTTCGCGCACCACGTGATCCAGTTCCGCAAGACGGTGCAGGATGTAGCGTTCCAGCTCGGGCATGTCCTTGGCGTCGACGCGCTGATCCTCGGTGAAATGCGACACCGCGCCCAGCATGTAGCGCAGGGTATTGCGCAACCGGCGATAGCCGTCGGCGGTGCCTTTCAGGATCTCCGGACCGATGCGCAGATCGGCGGTGTAATCCGCCTGTGCCACCCAGAGCCGCAGGATGTCCGCGCCGTATTGCTTGGTTACGTCCTCGGGCGCCACGGTATTGCCGAGCGACTTGGACATCTTGTTGCCCTTCTCGTCCAGCGTAAAGCCGTGAGTCAGCACGCCGCGATAGGGCGCGCGGCCCAGCGTGCCGCAGGCCTGCAGCATCGAGGAGTGGAACCAGCCGCGGTGCTGGTCGGTGCCTTCGAGGTAGAGGTCCGCGATACCGTCCTCGGAGCCGTCCGGGCGGTCGCGCAGCACGAAGGCATGGGTCGATCCACTGTCGAACCAGACGTCGAGGATGTCGAAGACCTGTTCCCATTCGCTGGGGTCATAGTCATTGCCCAGGAAGCGCTCCTTGGCGCCGGGCTTGTACCAGGCATCCGCGCCCTCGGCCTCGAAGGCCTCGAGGATGCGGGCGTTGACCGCCTCGTCGCGCAGCAGGAAATCCGCGTCCGTCGGCATCGCGGCGCGTTTCACGAAACAGGTCAGCGGGACGCCCCAGGCGCGCTGGCGCGACAGGACCCAGTCGGGCCGCGCCTCGATCATGGAGTACAGCCGGTTGCGCCCGGTCTGCGGTGTCCATTTGACCAGCTTGTCGATGCTGGTCAGGGCGCGTTCGCGGATCGTCTTGCCATAGGTGTCCTGACCGTCGCCGACCTCGCGGTCGATGGCGGCGAACCATTGCGGCGTGTTGCGGTAGATCACCGGCGCCTTGGAGCGCCAGGAATGCGGATAGCTGTGCGTCATCCGCCCGCGCGCGATCAGCCCGCCGACCTCGACCAGCTTGTCGATGACGGCGGTGTTGGCCTTGCCTTCCTTGCCCTTGGCGGTGATGACCTCCAGCCCCTTGAACAGCGGCACATGGGGCAGGAACTCGCCCGCTTCGCCGATGTTGTGGGTCATCCGGTCCATCCAGCCGCGCTTGACGAAGGCGTCATAGTCCTCCTGGCCGTGGCTGGGCGCGGTGTGGACAAAGCCGGTGCCGGCCTCGTCGGTGACGTGCTCACCATCGATCATCGGCACGTCGTAGTCCCAGAAGTCCTCGCCGCCCTCGACGCCCCGGAAGGGGTGGGCGAGGGTCAGCCCGGCCAGCTCGTCAGCGGACACATCGCGGACACGGGTCCATTGTCCGTCGGACAGGCGGGCCTTGGTCAGCACCTCTTCGGCCAGTGCATCGGCCAGAAGATAGGTATCGCCCACCTTGACCCAGCACTCCTCGGGCGTGCCCGTGACCTCGTAGAGGCCGTAGGAGATCGCCGGGTTGTAGGCGACTGCCTTGTTCGAGGGGATGGTCCAGGGGGTGGTTGTCCAGATCACCACGCGGGCGGACAGCAGGTCCGTGTCCATGCAGGCGCCGGTATTCGGGAAGTCCGCTGCGGAGACAACATCGAACGGCACCCAGATCGTGTGCGACTTGTGATCGTGGTATTCCACCTCGGCCTCGGCCAGGGCGGTCTTTTCCACCGGCGACCACATCACCGGCTTGGACCCCTGGTAGAGCGTCCCGTTCATCAGGAACTTCTGGAACTCTTCCGCGATCACCCGCTCGGCGTGAAAGTTCATCGTCAGGTAGGGATCGACCCAGTTGCCGGTCACGCCCAGGCGCTTGAACTCCTCGCGCTGGATGTCGATCCAGCCCTCGGCGAACCTGCGGCATTCCTGGCGAAAGTCGACAACGTCGACCTCGTCCTTGTTCTGGCCCTTCTCGCGGTACTTCTGCTCGATCTTCCATTCGATCGGCAAGCCGTGACAGTCCCAGCCGGGGACGTAACGCGCGTCGCGGCCCATCATCTGCTGCGAGCGGACGATGAAATCCTTGAGGACCTTGTTCAGCGCGTGGCCGATGTGCAGGTGGCCGTTGGCATAGGGCGGACCATCGTGCAGCGTGAAGGCCGGTCGGCCCTCTTTCTCGCGCAGGCGGTCATAGACGCCGATCTTTTCCCAGCGGGCCAGCCAGTCGGGTTCGCGCTTGGGCAGGCCGGCGCGCATGGGGAAATCGGTTTTCGGCAGGGACAGCGTGGTCTTGTAGTCGGGCACTGTCGTTTCGGTCGTGTCGGCGCACATTTGTGGCGTCCTTTGAATCACTGGTGTCGGTCAGGATGTTGGGGCGGCGCGACGTCTCATACGCCTTGTCCCGGCGGCTCGTATCCTCAGAGCGCCGGGCATGTAATTCGAATGATGAACACATGGTACGTCATCTTGCGCGCCTTATAGGCCCGCCGCGCGGGCGCGTAAAGTGGGCAGGCATCGGCGGGAACCTGCGATGCCGCCCTGCAGCATGGGCGGGAAACGGCTGTCTGGTGACATCCTTGGGTTGTATCCGCCGGAACCCGCCGAGGCGACTCTGCCGTTTCGGCGGGCCTTGACCGATCCGGCTTCTCGTCGGGATCGGCGGGTTTTCCGGGCGCGTAGCTTCCCCATCTTGTGACATAGGCGCCGGCCACTCCCGGCGCGCCAGGAGTAAAGGAAAGCCAGATGACACATCAGACGACAGACCCGTACCTGCGACAACACGAAGCCCGCTATTCGCCCGAAGAGCGCATCGACGATCGCCTTGCCAGTTCGCGCCGTTCCGGTGGGTCGGCACTGGGCATCCTGGTCGCCCTGTTGGTCGGCCTCGGGGTCGTGGCGCTGATCGCTTACGGCTCGGGTTCGACCACGACGCCGGTCGATCCGGCGGCCATTGATCCTGCAGGGGCGCCGACGGCGATGGACCCGACCCTGGGCGCCGCCGCGCCCGAGGCAGAGACAAACGCGCCCATCGCTCCGACGGAACCGGCGGTTCCCGCCGAATGAACCCGCCCGGGCGGGTGGCAGCGCCCGGGGCCGGCATTACCGGTCCCGGGCTTCTTTGCGTCAGTCGCCGCGGTTTGCAGGAAATTCAGGCCTCCTGCGGCAGTGCGCCGCTTGCGCTGTCGTGCCTCTCCGGGCTTCCCTGTCGGTTGGGAGGGGCGGCATGTCCAGAAAACTCGACATCGCGATCGCCGGAGCCGGAATGGGGGGCCTGGCGGCGGCCACGGCGCTGCGGCAGTCCGGCCACGACGTGACCGTCTTCGACCAGTTCGAGGCGCCCGCGCCGGTCGGTTCGGGGCTGGTAATGCAGCCGGTGGGCCTGGACGTCCTGGAACAGCTGGGCGCCTTGCCCGCAGCGATGGCCAAGGGCAACCGCATCCACCGCATGTTCGGCCACGAGGCCAACAGCGGGCTCCCTGTGCTTGACGTGGCCTATGACGCGCCGGGTGTGCCCCGGTTTGGCCTGGCGATCCACCGGGCCGCCCTGTTCCAGGCATTGTTCGACACCGCTATGGCGTCCGGTGCGCGGCTGGAGCCCGGGCATCGCGTCACCGGTGAAAAGGACGGCAAGCTGTTGTTCGAGAATGGCAGCGCAGGTCCTTTCGATCTCATCGTGGATGCCACCGGCGCCGGTTCTCCGCTGTCGCCGATGCGCGCCCGGCCGCTGGGCTACGGCGCACTCTGGGCGACGGTCAACTGGCCGGACAGGACCGATTTGCCACGCAACGAGCTGCGCCAAGCCTATCGCCGCGCCGACCGGATGATGGGCGTCCTGCCGGTGGGGGCCGTTCCCGGGCAGGAGGGATTTCGCAGCGCGATCTTCTGGTCTCTGCCGTCCGGCAGTCATGCGGCCTGGCTGGACCGAGGTCTGGAGGACTGGCAGGCCGAGGCCGTGGCGCTCTGGCCTGATTTCGCGCCCTTCATCAGCCAGATCACCGATCCGGGCCAGATGACGATGGCGCGCTACGCGCATGGTACCTTGAGGCGCCCCTTTCGCGAGGGCGTTGTGCATATCGGCGATGCGGCACATCGCGCCAGCCCGCAGCTGGGGCAGGGGGCGAACATGGCGCTTCTGGATGCCTGGGCCCTGGCGCAGGCTCTGAAGCTGGCACATGATGACCTGCCGCTGGCCGCGCTGACCTATGCCCGGGCGCGGCGCTGGCACGTTCGCAGCTACCAGTTGATGAGCCGGCTTTTCACGCCGCAGTACCAGGGCGACAGCCGCCTGTTGCCGATCCTGCGCGACAGGGTGCTGTACCCGATGTCCACGCTGAAACCGATTCAGGGTATCCTGACGCGGCTTGTCTGCGGGGACCTTCTGCCGCCGTTCGGTTCTCTCGCGCCTCCCGAAGCGTGACGCGCCTTGCCCGGGCAGCCTCTGCCCGGCGGTCGGATCCCCTGCGTACCAGGCGCAGGACAATGGCCGCGATGCCGATGCTGATCCAGAACACCTGGATCAGGGCCGAGGCCAGGTTGAATTCATGGCTGAGGCCGATCAGCACCAGCGACGCGGCCGCCGTATTGCCGACGAAATAGGTCAGACAATCCCCGGTCACCAGCCGAAAGCTGAGCGCCGCGTACACGCCGACATAAAGGAAGAACCCGCAGAGGCCGATGGCGCGAAAGATGTCCTCTGGCTCGGCGGTGGACAGGAAATCGATCATGGGAAAAAGGGTCCGGGCAAATGGGAAAGGGCGGAAACAATAGCGCCATCCTGTGCCGGACTCCCGTTTGGCGCGAGTGAGGTATACCCGACTTCCCTGCCGGCTACCCGAACAAGGAACCGACCCAGTAGGCGATCCCCGCGGCCACGCCGCCGATGGCCAGCGTCTCCAGCCCCGACCGCCACCAGGGGGCCAGCGACCAGATGCTTTTCAGCGATCCGATGGCAAAGAAGGTCACCAGCGTCAGCACGCTGGCCACCGTGAACCCATGCGCGAGCCCGATCAGGAAGGGCAGGAGTGGCACGGCGCCCGCCACCAGGAAGGCGCCGAATGTCACCAGCGCGGCGCGCATTGGATGCGGATCGACAGAGCCGATGCCGTACTCGCCTTCCAGCATGGTCTCGATCCAGATCTGGCGGTTCTTCGCGATCTGCTCTACCGCGTCGTCGAGCGTTGCGCCTGACAGGCCTTTCTGGCGCAGGATCTCGCGCAGCTCGCGGCGCTCTCCATCCGGGTAAAGGCGGATATGGCGTTCCTCGACCTGGCGCAGGCGCAGCTTGTTGTCGCGGTCGGCCTTGGTGGCCGAGAAGTTCCCGGCGGCCATCGAAAACCCGTCCGCCAGCACGTTGGCCAGCCCAAGCGCCACGATCACGAAGGGCGATAGCCCGGCGCCCGCCACGCCTGCGACGATGGCAAAGGTGGTTACACACCCGTCGATGGCGCCATAGACCGCATCGCTCAGGTCGCCACGGCCCGGCGGGTGGGCCAGGCGCTCGGCGATCTCGCCTTCGGAATGGCCATGTTCCGGCAGGTCCATGTGCCCGCTCTCCCTCGTTCGGCCCCTCTTGGTTGGCGCGCCCGACGCCTGCGGTCAAGGGCGCGGGCGTCGCACCCTCAGGCTTCGGGCGTCGGTGTGGCGCGGGTCTGTGCCCAGCGGTTGACCCATGCCAGCCCCGCCAGCGACAGGCCCAGCAACAGGAAGGAAAACACCCTGACCAAGCCCGCCAGTCCCGAGATGTCGATCAGAAAGACCTTGGCCACGGCCAGCGCGATCACGGCGACGCCGGCCCGGCGCAACCCGTCAGAGCTGCGCGCCAGCGACTGGTAGAACAGCCCGGCCCCGGCCAGCAGCAGGCCGACGGTATAGCTGTACAGCTCGCCGTCGGTGATGCCGTTGGCGGTGTGCATCAACGTGCCGCCCTGCCAGGCGTGGCGGATCACCAGTCCCAGCCACAAGAGCGCCAGGAGAGCACCGGGCGCGCCGATCACCACGCGCAGCCAGCGCCGCAGGTGGGTCAGCCGAAGGGCGCCCGCCAACAGAACCGCCGCCGGCAGCAGGTAGGCCGGAATCAGCGTGTTCACCCCGATCAGGCCGTGTACCACCTGTTCTTCGAAGAGCGGGTTGCCCAGGGTTACCCCCAGCGCGACCCAGATCAGCGACACCAGGCCAAAGACAGCCGCCAGCCCGGCGCGCAGCCAGCGCAGCGCGTCGCCCGCCTTCAGGCGTTCCAGCTGGGCCAGCGCGGTGCCGATCCAGATCGTCGCATAAAGACCCAGCGCCCAATGCGCCTCTTTCGGGACGTGGCCCACGTAGGCCTCGATGGCGTGATACAGCGTCAGGCTGACCGTCATGCCGCCCACCGACCAGGCGGCGCTTTCCAGGAAGACCTGCGCGCGGGGGCGTAGCCGGGACTGGCCCAGCATCAGCGCGCCCAGCAGGGCCGTGAGGGTTCCGCCATAGGCGGCCAGCATCTCCAGCACCGGCGCCTCCAGCGCCCAGGGGAGCCCCGGCTGGATCAACAGCCGATAGCCCAACGCCAGCACGCCCGCCGCGACAAAGCCTGTCATCTGTGGCAGGTCGAACCGCCGGTCCAGCGCGGTGGCGCTGACCACGACAGCCGCCAGTGCCAGCGTAAGGGCGGCATCGGTCAGCAGGACGGTCAGGGCAAAGGCGATGCAGGCCAGGGCCGAAACCGTGGCCAGGGCGGGCCGCAGCCGGTCCCCGGGGTCGGCCTGGGCAAACCGCGCCGCCTTGGCCACCATCAGCCCCGCCAGTGCCAGAGCGTGAAGCGCCCAGGGCCAGGCGCCGATCATCATCGCCGGGTGCCAGCCGAATTCCAGCGCCAACCCCGCAAGCGGGGCGATCAGGGCCGCGACCGCGGCCCAGGCGGCGTGGCCCCCGGGTTGCAGGCTGCGCCAGGCCGCAGCCAGCCCCGGTAGCACCGCTGCCAGCAGGATCAGCGTGAAATCCATCAGCATCCGCTGTTCGGTCAGCTCTTGCCCGGCGATGAACCGCGCTGTCAGCACGTCTTGCGCGGGGGCGTTCAGATCCGGCATTCCGATCAGCGCAAGAAGGGTCAGAACCGGCAGTGCCACCAGTTCCTGCAAGGCGGGCGCTCCGCGTGACCACAGCGTCAATGCCACGGCCAGGCCCGAGGCCAATGCAAGAGACAACCGCCAGGTCAATGCGCTTTCAGGCGCGGCATGGACGAGGATCGCGCAGGCCGCTGCCAATGTGCCGAGGGCCAGGATCAGCGGAAAACCGGGCCGTCCGCGAGCGCCGGTCTCCAGCACGGATTGCACGAGGCCGGGTCCCTCATGGTCGGGTGCCAAGCCGCGCGAAGGAATCAGCAGGACCATGATCACCAGCGCGACGCCAAAGGCCGCGAAGCCCGCCATCATCGCCTCACCGCCCGACGTCGCCAGCAGCAGCCCGGCGCCCAGCGCCAGCACCACCGACAGCACGCTGACCCAGGCCCAGCGACGCAGCGTGTCGATGCCCAAGCCCATGCCTGCGAGCAGGCCGAAGTAGACCAGGAACCACTCGGGCGCGTCGTTTTGTCCACCGACGACAAAGGGGGCGCCCATGCCGCCGATCAACCCGATGGCGGCCAACAAGGGGCCATGCCGCCAGCCCAGGACCAGCCCGAACAGTGCGACGCCGAACAGCGCCGACAAGGCGAAACCTGGCCCGACGAGGTCATACAGCAGCCGCGCCGCAAGAATGCCGCCCATCAGCGAGACGAGGCCCGCGCCCGACAGCACGGAGGGCAGGTAGACGGTCGAACTGCTTTCGTCGTCGCCGAACCGCCGTCGGATGGTCTCTCCTCCGGCGATCAGGGCGGCGCCGAACACCAACGCCGCGATCACGCGGGCGGTGGGCGTCAGCAATCCGGTTTCGATCCCGTATTGGACCAGGAAGATCCCGGCCAGCGACAGCGAGACGGCGGCAATGGCGTAGAACCAGTTTTCCTGCAGCCAGCGGCCCAGCCGGTCAAAGGCCGAGGGTGCGGCCGGGGAAGGCGCGGAGGGGCGGGGGGCTTCGGTACGGGCGGGCGCTGGCGGCAGAGCGGGGGGACTTGCCGGGGCCTGTTTCGCGGGCGCCTTGGGGGCCTCTCCGGGCGCGGGCGACAGGTTGGCCGGCTGCGGTGTGGCGGATCGGGCTGCATCCCGCGGCGCGCTGGCGGACACAGGCGCGGGCCTTGGCCGCTCTGTCGGGGCTGGACGGGTGGTTTGCGCAAGGCTGCGTTCCAGGTCTTGCAGGCGGGCCTGCAAGGCGCGCACCTCGCGGCGCGTGCGGACCTGCATGACGACCGTGACGATCACCACGATGGGCAGAGCCAGCAGGCCCAAACCCAGAATAACGAGTAGCGCTTCCATCCGTCGACGGTCTCCGATGTCTTCGGTCGCGCAGTCTAGGACGGGGGGCCGGCGCTGCACAGGTCCGGAATGCCGGACCCCGCGCAAGCCGGCCGTGTCACCCTTTGTCCTGCATCACGAGGCCGCTAAGCGAGCTGCGGATGATCGCCCGGACCGAGGGGCGTTTGCCCTTGCCGAAGGGCAGGGGGCGGCAGACCTCCATCGCCGCGACGCCGACGCGTGCGGTCAGGGCGCCGTTGACCATCCCCTCGCCAAAGCGCCGCGACAGCTTGCCCAGCAGGCCGCCGCCCAGGATCGGCTCCAGCATGTCGTCGCCCACCGCCACGGCCCCCGTGGCGACAAGGTGGGACATCACCGCCCGCGTCAGCCGCCAGCTGCCCAGCGTGCCCGAGCGCCCGCCGTAGATCTCGGCGATCCGGCGGATCATCCGCAGGTTGGCGGTCAGCGCCGCCACCACGTCGGCCAGCGCCAGCGGCACCAGTGCCGTCACGGTCGCCACTTGCCGCGCCGCTGCCTCGACCTCGCGCCGCGCCGCCGTGTCCAGCGGAGCGAGCAGCGAATCCTCGGCATGGGTCAGAAGGCCGGAGGCGTCGAATATCTCGTCGCGCCGGGATTTCAGCTTGTCCCGCCCCCAGCGCGTGTCTTCGCGCCCCTTGTAAAGCGTCACCAGGTCGTCGGTCAGCTTGCGCGCCCCGGCCAAGTCCTCGTCGGCCAGGGCGGTTTCGGCAGCGTGGTGCAGGGCGTCGATCCGTGCAAGTCGCGAGAAGGCCGCGATTTCCTTGATGATGATCATCAGGCAGACAAGCCCGAAAGCGGCGAAGAGCGCGGACACGGCCCAGCCGAGCATCGCGTTGCTGGCGATCAGATCGGTTACAAAGCGCCAAGCCGCGATGGAAACGAGCGTGCCCACCAGCGCCAGCAGCAGCCGCCAGAACCAGCGCGCCAGCGGCGACGGATCGCGCGTGGCCAGCGCCGCGACGGTGGTCATGGCGGCCCCCTCTGGCGGGGGCAGGTGCGGTTCGGGGACGGGGGGCGCTTCGGACGGGCTGGGCGTTGCGCCGTCGTCGTCGAGGTCGATCAGGACGGGACCCTTGGGGTGCTGGCTCATGTCACAGGCTCCTGCAGGGCGCCCGCATCGCGGCGCCAGAGGTAATGGATGTCGGGCAGGCCTTCTTCGTTGTCGCCATCGGTGCGACCCGTCTCGGCAAAGCCGTGGCGCAGGTAAAAGCGCTGCGCGCCCGCGTTCTGCTGAAATGTCCAGAGTTCCAGCCGGTCGGCGCGAGCCTTGGCATGGTCCAGCAATGCGCTGCCCAGCCGCCGCCCCTGCGCCCAGCCCGCCACGAAAAGCGCGTGGATTTCAGACCCCTCGCGGGCGAGGAACCCCGCAACCTCCGGCCCCAGCTCTGCCACTGTGACCCAGCCGCGATCAATCAGCGTGCCCGCGTGCGAGATGTCCTGCGCCGCCGAATGCAAGCGCGGTTTCCATGCGCGGGCCTCGACCGCCTCTGTGATCATCGCGCCAAGCCGTCCGGCATCGCCCGGGTCCGCTGCGCGCAGGGTAATCGTTTCGGCGGTCACAGCCGATCCCCAATCAGGAATTGTGCCGCGCGGTCCAGCCGGATGTGCGGCGGGCCTTCGCCGGGTTTCAGGGTCAGCGGCGCTGGGGCGAAATTCATCACCGAGTAATCCTGATCGAGCCATTTTTCCGCCCCTTCGCGGGCGCTGCCCAGCAGGTGCGTCGGATCTTCCGGCAATTCACCGGGGTAGAAGGCCGCCTGCTTGCCACTGTCCATCAGGGTGCCGCGCACGCAGGGCAGTTCGCTGCCCTGATGGGGCATCATCTGTTCCGTCGTCGCGCGCAGGGCGGCGATGGACATGGCCTGCGTCTCGGCCCCGGCAAAGCGCGCTCGGTCGCGCGCCTCGCGGGTCAGGGCCTCCATGATGCCGGTCAGGCGACCGTGTTGCAGATGGTGCAGGTGATCGGCCTTGGTGGCGGCAAACAGGATCTTTTCCACCCGCTTGCCCATCAGCAGGTTGGTCAGAAAGGCATTGGTGCCGGGGCGGAAGGCGGTCAGGATCTCGGCGAGGGTGCGGCGCAGGTCCTCCATCGCGCGCGGCCCGGCATGGATGGCGCCAAGCGCATCCACCAGCACGATCTGCCGGTCGATGCGGCTGAAATGGTCGCGGAAGAAGGGTTTGACCACGCGCGACTTGTAGCTGTCATAGCGCCGTTCGAATTCGCGGTAGAGCGAGCGGCGTGGCGCGCCACTGACCGCAGGCAGCGGCGCAAAGGTCAGCACGGGCGAGCCTTCCAGTTCCCCGGGAAGAAGGAACCGTCCCGGCGAACAGTCGGAAAATCCGGCGGCGCGGGCGGCGTGCAGGCTTTGTGTATAGGCCTCCGAAAGTGCGCGGGCGCGGGTTTCGTCCAGTTCGGCGCTGCCGTCTTCGGCCCGTATCCGGTCCAGCGTTTCCGGGCCGCCGGGACGAAGCTCCAGCCGTTCCAGCATGTCCTGGGACCATTCGGCATAGGATTTGTCCATCAGCGAGAGGTCCAGCAGCCATTCGCCGGGGTAATCGACGATATCGAGGTGCAGGGTGCGCGGCCCCTGCAGGCCCGCCAGCAGTCCGGCGGGCCGGATTTTCAGCGACAGACGCAGTTCCGACACGGCGCGGGTGCTGTCCGGCCAATGCGGCGTGCGGGCGGTCAGGGCGCCCAGGTGGGTTTCGTAGTCGAAGCGCGGCAGCGTGTCGTCGGGCTGGGGCTGCAGAAAGGCCGAGAGGATGCGCTGTTCGCTTTCGGCCACCAGTTGCGCCATGCGGGCGCGGTCCATCAGGTTCGCCACCAGCGAGGTGATGAAGACGGTCTTGCCCGCCCGGGACAGCCCGGTGACGCCCAGCCGGAGGGTCGGTTCGAAGAAGGTTTCCGACAAGGTGCCGGTGACATTCTCGACGCTCCGGGTGAGCGTGTCGGCGATGGCGCCAATGACCATGAGTTCCGGGCCTTTCCCTTCGGTTCGGATGCGAACTTAGTCATTGCCGCGGTGCGGGGCCAGAGGCGGACAGGGGGAATGTGGGCAATGTTGCGCCCCGCGCGCGGCGCGTCTCCCACGCGCCCATCCCCGTCTTGCCGCGCGCGGGACAGCCCGGCGGGATTGCCCTTGGTCCGGTGTACGGCTAGGAGGCGCGTCATGCCCAGGTATGCGCTTTTGGTGGAATATGACGGCCGTCCCTTCGCGGGTTGGCAGCGGCAGGCGGATCAGCCTTCGGTTCAGGCAGCCATCGAGGCGGCGCTGGCCCGGCTGGAACCGCGCGACCATACCATCGCCGCCGCAGGGCGCACCGATGCCGGGGTGCACGCACGCGGGCAGGTGGCCCATTGCGACATGGACAAGGACTGGGATCCCTTTCGCCTGTCCGAGGCGCTGAACTTTCACCTCAAGCCCGCACCGGTGGCGATCCGCGCGGCATCGGCCGTCTCCGATGACTGGCACGCACGGTTTTCAGCGGTCGAACGGCGCTACCTGTTCCGGCTGTTGATGCGGCGGGCGCCCGCGACGCTGGAGGCGGGGCAGGTCTGGCGGGTCAACCACGAGCTTGACGTCGATGCCATGCGCGACGGCGCGGCCCACCTGCTGGGTCAGAACGACTTCACCACCTTCCGGTCCGTCATGTGCCAGGCAAAATCGCCGGTCAAGACGATGGACGAGATCACCATCAGGCGGGTCGAGGGGCTGGCCGGTCCCGAAGTACATTTTTTCCTGCGGGCCCGCAGTTTCCTGCACAACCAGGTGCGGTCTATCGTGGGCACCTTGGAACGGGTCGGCGCCGGTGCCTGGGCACCGGAGGACGTGAAGACGGCGCTCGAGGCGCGGTCGCGCGCCGCCTGCGGGCCGGTCTGCCCACCGGACGGGCTTAGCCTGATGGGCGTGGGCTATCCGGACGATCCTTTCGCCTGAGACAGCCCACCGCCCTTTGAATTGCTGACCCAAGAGGCGCCCGTCGGACCGGATTCAGCGGTTGAACAGGACCGGGAACCAATCCTCGCGCAGGCGCTGGCCCTCGGTCATGTCGTGGCCGGGGAACGGCGGAGAGGTGGGGCCGGGTCGCGTGGTATAGCGCGCGTCATCGCCCACCAGCCGCAACGAGAAGGCACGGCGCCGCGTCGGGCTGTCATTGCCGCGCGCGCCGTGAAGGACGGCGAAGTTGAAGGCCACGGCGTCGCCTGGTTCCAGCGCCCATTCTCGAACTTCCATGCCGTCGGCGTCCGGATCCGGCACCGGCATGTAGGCATCCGCTTCGGGATAGAAATCCTCCTCGGACAGCCAACGCGTCGGCAGCACGGGCTTTTCCCAGAGGTGGGATCCGGCGACGCAGCGCAGGGTGGCTTCGCGCACCGGGTCCAGCGGGCTCCAGAAACTGACGGTCTGGCGACCCTCGACAAAGTAATAGGGGCCGTCCTGGTGCCAGGGCGTGGGCTTTGACGTACCCGGCTCCTTGACCAGCACATGATCGTGGAACAGCTGCGCGCTGTCCGACCGCATCAGGTCCGCGGCGACCTCGGCCACGGCAGAGCTGCGGATGACCTCTTCGAACTCGGGGATGCGCTGCCAGTTGCAGTAGTCATCAAAGAAACGCCCGGCCTCGCCCTCCTTGAGGTTTTCTGCCGCGTAGGGACCCGGTTCGGACATGTTGCGGGCCACTCCGGCGCGCAGCGTTTCAACCTGGTCAGCCCAGAGCCCCCGCACAACGACCACGCCATTGCGCTGGTAATCGTCGATGTCGGCCTGGGTCAGCAAAGGGTGGGGCATGGGACTCTCCTGAATTTTGGCGGAGAGAAGCACGGGGCGCCGGAATGGGCAAGCCGCGCCCGGGTCAGTCGTTGTCGATGTCGCCCGCTCCGGCGCCGGCGCTGCGCGAGCTGTCCGTGGCCGGGACATATGTCAGGGCCGCGAGGGTGGACAGCCGGTCTATCAGCGCCGGATCTGCCGCGATGCGCGGGGGGAGGGTGGGGGCCGCGCCCTGAACGGGGGCGGTGTCCAGGCACAACCGGGGCAGTCCGTCCTCGCTTTGGCCCAGCTCGGCGCGCGTGATGTGCAGGGCGGTCAGGCGGGCATAGGCCGGGGCCAGCGCCTCGTCCCCCGGTTGCAGGGTGAGGGTGATCTCAGGACCGGCGAGGTCCACCGCGCGCTGGATGTCTTCGACCAGCAGCGGAAGGCGCAGGATCGGGCTGTCATCAGGATCGGAGAGCGCGTCCAGCAGGGCCTGCGCCTCTCCTCCGCTGGCCAGGAATTCCACCGTCGCGGCGCCGAAGACCTGCGCCTGGTGAGGCGGAAAACCAGCGCCGCGCGCGGCCTTCTGGGCCAACGTAGCGATTTCATTGGCGGAGTAGCTCATGCGCCCAACCCCGCAAGCCACCAGTCATCGGCCCGCGCAGTTCCCAGGTCCTCGGGCAGCGGGGCGCCCTGGGCAAGGGTGATGCGTGTCCAGCGATCGGATTTTGGATCGAACTTGGTGGCGCCGAAAAAGGCCAGCTTGCAGCGCAACATGTCGATGGGCAGACAGCTTTCGGCGATCAGGTTGTCGCGGATTTCGGCATAGGGATGCGCGGCCAGGCAGGCAACCCGGGCTATGGCCAGCTCATGCTCGGGCCGGGCGGCGCGAAAGGCGCGCAGGTCCGTGACGCCGTCCAGCGCATGCCAGAGCGCCTGCACGCGCCGCGCAATGTCCAGCGGGCTTTCGCGGTCCGCGCCGGGGTCGTCGAAACGATCGCCCAGCCTGGGTTCAAGCTTTTCTTCGGAGACGTACCAGAAGCGGCGTTGCTGTGCGGTCTCTTCGAAATCCAGCCGCAGCACCCAATCGAAATGCGTTTCGATGGCCGTGCGAAGGGATTGGGCGTCGTCGAACCCGTTTACCGACGGGGCCAGCGGGTCCGTCATGCCCGCGGCGAGGTCGTCCACGATGTCCCCGAAGGGTTCCAGCGCCAGCGCAACACAAAGCTCCTGCGTGTCGACCGAAAAGGCCTCGGACCGGCGGATCAGCGCGTCGACCGGCGAGTCCTGCGGAAGCTCCTCGACAAAGCCGCGGATTGCGGGCCATTCGGCCCGGATCAGGTCGATCCGCGCCTGGTGGTCGGGGGCTGGCACCTGCCATTCTACAAGGTGCGCGGCCACTCGATCGCACAGGGTGGTCAGCCTTGTGCGGTCTTCGCGTCCCAGCGTGGGCAGGGCGCGAACCCTGGCCAGGGCGGTTTCCCGCGCCTGCATCCAGTTGTTCAGCAAAACGGGATGCGAGACCAGAAAGGGCGCCATGCCCAGCCCGGTGGAATTGCCGATTCCAAGGTGGCGTTTCAGGGCCGGATCCAGGGCCGTGCCGCCCAGGTGCTCGACAAGATCGTGGGTAAAGCTGCGGATCATCCAGACCGTCAGCATCTCGGCGGCAAAGGGACCTTCGATCCCCGGCCGGCCCGCGATCAGCCCCCGGTCGGCGATGCCGAACTTGCCGTTCCCGTAAACCGCCGTTGTCCGCATCAGGTAGCCGACCTCGTTGACCAGCGCCTCATCCGGTTGCCGGCCCGCGCGCAGGCGTTCGATCACGTGGGAAAACAGCCGCACGGATTTGTTGGCACGCGACAGGACCAGGTCCCTTTCCGTGTAGCGGGCGGCCTCCTGTTGCGGAGCGGCGGCGCAGATGCGGGCGATTTCATCGGAGTCGGGCACGCCATCATAAAGGACATAGGCCGTGTCCCAGGCGGTCGCGATTACGCGGTCGGTGCGCATCTCGTCTGGCAGATGGGTCGAGACGGCGACAAGGCTGTAGTCGTGCCCGCCCAGTGCAATGGTATAGACCGCATGGCCAAAACCCTCCGCACCGATATTCCAGACCGGGCGCCGCAGCCTGGCGCCTTCGGCGGCCAGGCGTCGGGTCAGAACCCGCAGAAAGCTCAATCGTGTCGGAAAGCTTGCGCCCATGCGGTGCAGGCGCATGACCTGCGACGGCGGGCGCAGTCCGGTCCGGGGCGAGGGGCAGACGAGATCCTTCATGCGGTGACTGTGCCAGCTAGATCGCGAGCTGGGAAGAGCCTGCCGGGCTTGCATCGGGGGCCTGCGCCGTGAAAGGCTGCTCTATCGGCAAGGGGGAAGGCATGTCCGCAGTGGATGCGATCGACGCAAGCGTTTTGCAACGGGCGCGGGCCTTGCGCCATGCGCTGCACCGGGCGCCGGAATTGTCCGGGGCGGAACATGCCACCGCCGTGCGTATCGCCGCGGAAATGCGGGCGCTGGGCGCGTCCGAGGTTATCACCGGGCTGGGGGGCACCGGCGTGGCGGCGGTCTTTGGCAGCGGGCAAGACGGGCTTGTGATCCGGTGCGAACTGGACGCGCTGCCGATCGAGGAAACCGGCGCGCCAGCCTGGCGATCGGAACAGCCGGGGGTTGCGCATCTTTGCGGTCACGACGGTCACATGGCGATCCTGCACGCGGTGGCGCAGGTTTTGTCGCGATCCCCTCCCGCGGGTCGCGTAATCCTGCTGTTCCAGCCGGCCGAAGAGACTGGGGCTGGGGCGCGCGCGGTGCTGGCGGACCCGCGCTTTGCCGCGCTGGGCGCGCGGATGGCAATTTCACTGCACAACCTGCCCGGCTTGCCACTGGGTGCCGTGGCATTGCGAGAGGGGCCAGCCAACTGTGCCTCGCGCGGCTTGCGCGTGCGTTTGAGCGGGCGCACCGCCCATGCCTCGCAGCCCGAGACCGGCATGTCGCCCGGCGTGGCGCTGGCCGCGCTGATCCCAGGTCTGGCCGGGCTCAGCCGTGATCTGCCGACCGATGACGTGCGGTTCCGGCTGGCCACCGTGACCCATGCCCGGCTGGGCGTGCCTGCATTCGGCGTGGCGCCCGGCGAGGCCGAGCTTTATGTCACCCTGCGGACACTGCTGGATGACCAGATGGCGGATCTTGAGGCCGAGGCACGGGGCATGATCGCCGGTGCGGCGCGGGGCTTTGGCACGGAGATCACGGTGCACGAGGCCTTTGGTCATTGCGTGAATGCGCCCGAGGCGGTGGCCCTGCTGGAACGCGCGGTCGAAGGACTGCCGCGCAAGGATGCCGCCGTGCCCATGCGTGCCTCCGAGGATTTCGGGCTGTTCGGCAGCGTGATGCCCTCTGCCATGTTTTTTCTGGGGGCCGGGGAGGAGGCTCCGGCCCTGCACAATCCCGACTATGATTTTCCCGACGAGTTGATCGGGATCGGCGCGGCGATCTTCCTGGGCGCCATCGCCGCGCAGGGGGGCTGAAAACACATCGGGAATTCCGGACTGGCACTGCGGGCGCTTCCGGGGTTTCTGGCGCCATGACCGACACGATCTATTTCTACGCCCAGACCGACCCTTACGGAGAGTTCTCGAACTTCGCGCCCTTTGGCGTGGACAAGGAGGGCCTGTGGTGGCGCACGGTCGAACATTATTTTCAGGCGATGAAGTTCCAAGACATCGCCCACCGGGAACGCATCCGCATGTGTTCGCGCCCGAAGCAGGCCAAGGCGCTGGGCATGACCCGTGACATCCCGATCCGCAGTGATTGGGAAGAAGTCAAGGACGGGATCATGATGGAGGCCGTCCTTGACAAGTTCACCCTGCACCGGAGGCCGCGCGACCTGCTCTTGTCCACGGGGGACGCGCAGATCGTCGAAAACGCGCCGATGGATGCCTACTGGGGCTGCGGCCCGGACGGGCAGGGGCTGAACCGGCTGGGCGAAATCTTGATGCAGGTGCGCGAAGAATTGCGCGGCTGAGGTCAGAACCGGGTGATGACCGTCGCGCCGCGCGCCTGAAAACTGTCCATGTCCATCAACGCAGGCGCCGCCTCTTCAAGGCTGATCCGGTCGCCGACCAACTGGTCTGGGGACAGGGCGCCGCTGGCGATCATGTCCAGCATGGCACCATAACGGTGCGCCTGCATACCGTGGCTGCCGAGGATTTCCAGTTCCCAGCCGATCACGCGATCCATCGGCAGGGGCGGACGGCTCTGGTCGCCCAGCAGCAGGCCGACCTGCACATGGCGGCCGCGCTTGCGCAGGCAAAGGATCGAGTTCGCGCAGGTCTCGGGGTGGCCAAGGGCGTCGATCGACAGGTGCGCGCCACCCCGCGTCAGGTCGCGCACGGCCTCTGGCACGTTCCCGGCGCGCGCGTCCACGACCGCCGTGGCGCCCATGCTGCGCGCCATGTCCAGCTTGTCCGCGTCGATGTCCACCGCCAGGACCCGCGCGCCCATCGCCCGCGCGATCATGATGGCGGACAGCCCCACGCCACCGCAGCCATGCACGGCGACCCATTCGCCGCCGGAGACCCGCCCCTGGTCGACCACGGCGCGGAAACTGGTGGCAAAGCGGCAGCCGAGGCTGGCCGCGGTATCGAACCCCATGTCAGGCGGCAGCCCGACAAGGTTCAGGTCCGCCTGAGGCAGCGCGACGTATTCGGCATAGCTGCCCCAATGGGTGAAGCCGGGTTGAAACTGGTTGTCGCAAACCTGCTGGTGCCCCGCGTGGCATTCCGGGCAGCTGCCACAGGAGCAGATGAAAGGAACGGTCACGCGGTCGCCCTCGGACCAGCGCGTGACGCCGTCACCAACCGCCGCGACGGTGCCGGCCAGTTCATGCCCGGGCACATGCGGCAGCTCGATGTCCGGGTCGTGGCCCATCCATCCGTGCCAGTCGCTGCGGCAAAGGCCCGTCGCCTCGACCTTCAGCACGACGCCGCCCCGTGCAGGCGCGGGATCGGGGAGGGTGGTGATCTTCGGCGCGGCGCCGAAGGCCTCGTAGAGCATGGCTTTCATGGGGGGTCCTTTCAGGCCGGGTCAGGCGGGGCCAAAGCTCGTCTCGTAGAAACGCAGCCAGTTGCCGCCCAGGATGCCATCGGTCTCGACCCGTGAAAAGCCGATCTCTCGCAGCCCGTCGCGGATATTGTCCCAGTCGCGATTGTCCTGGAACCAGTCCGGCATGGGCGGGAACCCGGGCGCCGAGGCAGAGCCTTCGCCGTAGTCCATGTCCTTGGTCCAGCGGCCCACGCGCATCCATTCGACCACGCTGTCCGGCTGGTCCTGGCACAGGTCGCTGCCCATCCCGAGGTTTTCCGCCCCGTAGCGGTCGGCGGCCTCTGCCACCATCTCGCAGAACCCGGTGAGCGAACAGTTCGTGCCGCCCGCCAGGTGATGCGGGTACAGGGAAAACCCCAGCATTCCACCGGAGTTTGTCAGCGCGCGCAGCACCGCGTCCGACTTGTTGCGCAGGGCAGGGTGCCACCAGTCGGGATTGGCATGGGTGATGGCGATGGGGCGGGTGGACTGGTCGATCGCCTCCAGGGTCGAGCGTTCGGCGGAATGGCTCATGTCGATGACCAGGCCGACGCGGTTCATCTCTGCCACCACGGCGCGGCCCATGCGGGTCAGGCCGATGTCCTCTTCCTCGTAGCAACCGGTCGCCAGAAGGGACTGGTTGTTGTAGGTCAGTTGCATGAAGCGCACGCCCAGCTGGTGCGCAATCTCGACGAGACCGATGTCGTCCTCGATGGGCGAAGGGTTCTGAAAGCCGAAGAAGACGGCGGTGCGGCCTGTCTCCTGCGCCTCGCGTACATGCGCCGCCTCGGTGCCGCGCAAGATCAGGTCGGGGAAGCGTTCGAACCAGCGGTTCCAGCGTTCGAGGTTCAGCACCATCTCGCGGAAACTCTCGTGGTAGGCAATGGTGACATGGATCGCGTCCACCCCGCCGGCGCGAAGCTGGCGAAAGACCTTTTCCGAGAAGTTGCAGTACTGCAGGTTGTCGATGAGAGGCGCTGTCATGACGATGACGCTAGCCGCGCGGGCCGTGGCGCGCAATGCCGTCCGCATTGCCCCGGGGTTTCCCCTTCGTCCCGATGGTCCGGACCGGCGTTCGGCGGAATCCCGGACTTGCCTTGAACACAGGCCGGGGCCGATCCTGAGGCAGACACATCAGAAAGTGCAGGTTGCCATGTTCCATGCCACGCAGGGCCCGGCCGTGGGCGCAAGCCCGGCCCCGAGGATCGAGGTTGTCGCGAGCGAGCGGGTAAGGCCCCTTCCGGGCACTGACCCTTGCGCGGGCCGTATCCACTGGGCGCCGGGCAAAAGCGCCTGGTGGTTTGCACATGCCCTGGGCGGTGTTCTGGCGGTCACGGCTTTCCCGTCGTGGAGTGGTCTGGCCGTGTTCCTGGTGCTGACGGGGATCACCATTTGCGCCGGCCACTCCGTCGGTATG
Source organism: Mameliella sp. AT18 (assembly GCF_028807275.1). NCBI lineage: Bacteria > Pseudomonadati > Pseudomonadota > Alphaproteobacteria > Rhodobacterales > Roseobacteraceae > Antarctobacter > Mameliella sp. AT18. The sequence continues at coordinate 35,290 of NZ_JARAMO010000062.1, read as the reverse complement.
CACCGCTTGTTGATCCATCGCAGTTTCGAAACCTCAAAGCCTGTGGAATACCTGCTTGTCTGGTTGGGTGTCCTCGTCGGCATGGCAGGGCCTTTCGGCATGATACGTGCCCATGACATGCGCGACTGGCACCAGCGACAGGCCAACTGCCCACCGCATCCGTCACACGGCGCCGGGCCTCTGAAAGACGCCTGGTGGCAGATGCACTGCGAATTCCGCCTCGCCCATCCGCCGGTTTTCGAGATCGAACCCGAGATTGCGCAGGACCCGGTCTATCGCTGGATGGAACGCCTGTGGTGGGCACAACAACTGCCCGTTGCGCTGGTGCTGTTTGCCGTTGGTGGCTGGGGCTGGGTGCTTTGGGGGGTGTCGCTGCGGATCGTGGTCTCGCTGACTGGACATTGGGCCATCGGCCACGCGGCCCACAAGGGCGGGCAGCAGGACTGGACCATCGACGGACTGCCGGTGCAGGGGTACAACCTGCCGGGTCTTGGCCCGATCACCTTCGGCGAGAACTGGCACGGCAATCATCACGCCTTTCCGCATTCCGCTCGGCTGGGCGTCCTTCCGGGGCAGTCGGATCCGGGCTTTCGCCTTATTCAGGCGCTGGATTGGTTGGGGCTGGCCAGCGGTATCCGCCTGCCGCACAGCGCCCCGCCGCGCACCGGCCTGCGGCGGCTGGACTGAGGTGCCTGCGTTTTATCGCTTTTCTTTCTTCGGTGATCCGTCTATCTGCGCAGCATGATGCACGCGATCCGAACCCGACGAGCCTGAGCTCACTGTTCCCCGCGCCCTGACAGGGCGTGACGTCCTGCGTCTTTTCTCCCTTCAAAACATGGCCCTTCTTGACTTGGCCCCCGGGCCTTGCCACCAATCGGGCTTCCACACTTTCGAGGACTGCGACATGATCCCCTCCGTTCTGCCCACCTACAACCGCGCGCCCCTGCATTTCGTGAAGGGCGAAGGCTGCTGGCTGACAGAGGAAGACGGGCGCCGATTCCTGGACCTGGGCAGTGGCATCGCCGTCAACGCGCTGGGCCATGCGAACCCGGAGTTGGTCAAGGCGCTGACCGACCAGGCGGGCAAGCTCTGGCATGTCTCGAACCTCTACGAGATCCCGAACCAGCAGGCGCTGGCCGACAAGTTGGTGGAAACCAGCTTTGCCGATACGGTGTTTTTCACCAATTCGGGCACCGAGGCCTGCGAACTGGCGGTCAAGATGGCGCGGAAATACTGGTACGAGAAGGGCCAGCCGGAAAAGACCACGATCCTGACCTTCGAGGGCTGTTTTCACGGGCGCTCCTCTGCCGCTATCGCGGCCTCCGGGTCGGAAAAGATGGTCAAGGGGTTCGGCCCGGTGCTGGGCGGATTCAAGACCCTGCCGTGGGGCGATCACGACGCATTGCACGCCGCCATCGACGAGACCGTGGGCGCGATCCTGATCGAACCGGTGCAGGGCGAGGGCGGCATTCGCGTCCTGCCCGACCAGTGCCTGAAGGGGCTGCGCGCGTTGTGCGACGAAAAAGGCATCCTGCTGATCCTCGACGAGGTGCAATGCGGTGTCGGCCGGACCGGACGGCTGTTCGCGCATGAATGGTCGGGGGTGGAACCGGACATCATGATGGTCGCCAAGGGCATCGGCGGTGGCTTTCCGCTGGGGGCCGTGCTGGCCAAGGAAGAGGCCGCCTGCGGCATGACTGCGGGCACGCACGGCTCGACCTATGGCGGCAACCCGCTGGGCTGTGCCGTGGGCAAGACCGTGATGGACATCGTTTCCGACCCGGAATTCCTTGACGGGGTACGCGCCCGGGCGGGGCTGCTGCGGCAAAAGCTCGAAGGCTTGGTTGCGGCGCATCCGGATGTCTTCGAGGGCGTGCGCGGCAGTGGTCTGATGCTGGGCTTGAAATGCAAGGTGACAAACCTGGACGTGGTCAAGGCGGGCTATGACGCCGAGGTCATCACCGTGCCGGCCGCGGACAATATCGTGCGCCTGCTGCCGCCACTGAACATCACCGAGGACGAAATCGGCGAGGCGCTGAAACGGCTCGACGCCGCGGCTTCTGCCGTTACCAAGGCCTCTGCCTGAAACCGGTCTTTGGCCGAAAGGGACATCGGGGGTGGCGCCCGCCGCCCCCCCGAATTGCAAGAAGAACAATGACATGAACCATTTCCTGGATATCCACAAAACCGACAAGGCCGCCTTGCGGTCGATCATCGACCAGGCCAAGTCGATGAAATCCGCCCGCAACGGAAGGCCCAAGGCCGCCCCCGACGACGACCAGCCGCTGGCCGGACGCATGGTGGCCCTGATCTTCGAGAAACCCTCGACCCGGACGCGCGTCTCCTTTGACGTGGGTGTGCGCCAGATGGGCGGGCAGAGCATGGTGCTTTCGGGCAACGAGATGCAGCTGGGCCACGGCGAGACCATCGCCGACACTGCCCGCGTTCTGTCGCGCTATGTCGATCTGATCATGATCCGGACCTTCGATGAATCCGTGCTGGAAGAGATGGCGGAATACGCCAGCGTGCCGGTCATCAACGGGCTGACTGACCGCACACACCCCTGCCAGATCATGGCGGATGTGCAGACCTTCGAAGAGCATCGCGGCCCGATCGCGGGCAAGAAGGTGGTCTGGTGCGGCGATGGCAACAACGTCTGTGCCTCTTTCCTGCACGCCGCCGGTCAATTCGGGTTCGACCTAACCTTTTCCGGCCCGGTTCAGCTGGATCCGGAAATGGAGTTCGTCGGCTGGGCGCGCAACGAGGGCGCGACGATCACCATCGAGCGCGACCCGATGCGTGCGGTCGAAGGCGCAGACCTGATCGTCGCCGATACCTGGGTGTCGATGCACGACGCGCAGAGCGCCAAGGAACGGCGCCACAACATGCTGCGCCCCTACCAGGTCAACGCCAGGTTGATGGAAGCGGCCAAGCCGGATGCGCTGTTTATGCACTGCCTGCCCGCGCATCGCGAAGAGGAAGTGACATCCGAGGTCATGGACGGTCCGCACTCGGTGATCTGGGACGAGGCGGAAAACCGTTTGCACGCGCAGAAGGCCATCATGCGCTATTGCCTGGGGGCCTGAGGGCGGGGCCGGCCGGCGCCCCGGCTGCTGCCGCGCCTGCGCGCGTCAGCGGCCCACCCGCCAGCCACGCCCGTCATGTCCCGCGCGGTTTTGCCCGCAGCGTGGGGTCGGCCTGTGTCGGGTCCTCGGGCCAGGGGTGCCTGGGATAGCGTGCACGCATGTCCTTGCGCACGTCGGCATAGGACCCGGACCAGAAGCCTGGCAGGTCCATCGTGGTCTGTACCGGACGCTGCGCGGGCGACAGAAGGGTGATCCGCAGCGGGGTACGCCCGACCATTGGATGCACTGTCTGGCCAAAGAGCTCTTGCAGGCGCAACTGAATTTCCGGGTGCTCGCCTGAATAATCGATCGGCACCTTGCGCCCCAGCGGCGTGGTGAAATGCGCCGGAATGCCTGCGTCCAGCGCCTGAGTCTGGGTCCAGTCCAGCCGCGCACGCAGGGCCGGCAGCAAGTCAAAGCGTTTCCAGTCGGCGGCGGTGCGGACGCCGCCCAGGAAGGGCAAGAGCCAGTCTTCGAGCGTTTCCATCAGCGCCTCGGGGGACATGTCGGGCAGGTCTTGCCCGGCTTCGCGGGCGAGGGCCACACGGGCAGTAAACCGTCGGGCGGCATCTGACAGGGGGATCCCCAGGTCGCGTACCCCGTCCAGCATGGCGCGGGCCACGGCCTCCTCCGGGGCGTCCTTCCAGATGCGGTCATCCAGCGCGATGGCCCCCAGCCGTTCCTGCTGGCGGGCGATGACACGGCGGTCGCGCCTCGACCATTCGCAGAGGTCGTGCCACGCGATCCGGTCGGCAAAGAGTGCGCGCACCTCGGCCAGGGAGATCGCGATGGCTTGGCGAATGCGCGCCTCGCGCAGGTTGCCGTCCGTATCGGTGACGACGATCAGTCGCTCGCCTGCCAGCGGGTCGTGATCCTCCATCACCGCGCCCTTGCCGCCGGACAGCTGGAAACGGGCAGCCTCGCCCTTGCGGCGCAGACCGATGCGATCGGGGTAGGCCAGGGCGGCCATTTCGGCGTCACTGAAATCCTGCGCCTTTTCAGAAGGTTTGTCGCGCTTCCTGATGCTTTTCGAGAGGCGTTTCGCCTCTGCGCGGATGCGGTCCAGGGCGCCACGATTGATCTGCTCGGGCCTGCGCTCGGAAAATCCGCCCGGATCGCGCAGCGCATCGAGCCGCAGAGCGAGGTCTGTGGATGCCGATGTGAGCGGATCGCGATCAGATAAGAGTGCAGCCAGATTTGCCGCCTTTGCACCCCCCAGAGTCATCATATGTGCAAGCCGAGGGTGAAGTGGCAATGTGGATAAGATCCTGCCGTGCGCGGTGATCCGGTTTTCGTCGTCCAGCGCGCCGAGGAATCTGAGCAGGGACTGGGCTTCGGCGAACGCGCCTTCGGGTGGGGGCGTAAGAAAAGGCATTTCCGCCGGATCGGCGCCCCAGAGCGCGATTTCCAGCGCCAGCCCCGCCAGGTCCGCGGCCTCGATTTCCGCGGGCGGATAGGGTCTTAGCCCGCCTTCCTCACCTTTGGTCCAGAGCCGGTAGGCAATCCCGGGCGCGACGCGGCCTGCGCGCCCGGCGCGCTGGGTCGCCTCGGCGCGGGTGACACGTTCGGTGACCAGCCGGGACATGCCCGAACCGGGGTCGAAGCGCGCCCGGCGGGCCTTGCCGCCGTCCACGACCACGCGAATGTCTTCGATCGTCAGCGAGGTTTCGGCGATTGATGTCGCCAGAACCAGCTTGCGACCCGACCGTTCCGGGCGGATGGCGGCACGCTGCGCGGCAAGATCCATCGCGCCGAAGAGCGGACGCAGAAGCGTGTCCTTGGGCAGGCGTGATTTCAGCAGGGCCTCGGTCCGGCGGATCTCGCCCTCTCCGGGAAGGAAGGCCAGGATACCCCCCTCTGTCTCGTCATGGGCCTGCAGGATCAGGTCGGCCATCGCCTGGTCCAATCTCTGCCGCTTGGGCAGGGGGTGCGGCAGCCAGCGGGTGTCGACCGGAAAGCTGCGTCCCTCGGAGGTCACGACGGGCGCCTGCATCAGGTCGGCCACGGGCTGCGCGTCCAGCGTCGCCGACATGGCCAGAAGCATCAGGTCATCGCGCAGGGCATCGGCGATTTCCAGGCAGAGCGCCAGCCCGAGGTCGGCGTTCAGGGATCTTTCGTGGAATTCGTCGAAGAGCACCGCACCGATGCCGGTCAACTCCGGATCGGACTGGATCATGCGGGTCAGGATGCCTTCGGTCACAACCTCGATCCGGGTTGACTTCGAGGCCTTCGATTCGCCACGGATGCGATAGCCGACGGTCTGGCCGGGGTCCTCACCCAGTTGCTCCGCCAGCCGTTGTGCAGCGGCCCGCGCGGCAAGGCGGCGGGGTTCCAGCATGACGATCTTGCCGGATGTCAGGCCGGCCTCAAGCATCGCCAGAGGCACGCGCGTCGTCTTGCCCGCGCCGGGGGGCGCTTGCAGCACCGCGCGGGAGCGATCACGCAGGGCAGAGATCAGCCTAGGCAGAGCGTCTTCGATGGGCAGTCTGGTCATGGGCGCGTTATGAGCGACCACGGGGCGCTTGGAAAGTGGGCGCCTGGTGAGAGGTCTGACAGCGACGTCGCGGCTCTGGACTTTTCCACGCGGGCGCGGGAAATGGGCACATGGATATCGAGGATCTCAAGACCCGCATCCTGGCGGGCGAACGGCGTGCCCTGGCGCGTGCCATCACGCTGGTGGAAAGCGGGCGGGCGGATCACCGCGCGCAGGCGCTTTCCTTGCTTGAAGCGTTGAAGGGGCATGGCCGCGAGGCGCTGCGCGTCGGCCTGTCGGGTACGCCGGGCGTCGGCAAATCCACCTTCATCGAGGCCTTCGGCATGATGCTGACGGCGCAGGGACTCAAGGTCGCCGTGCTGGCCGTGGATCCCAGTTCGGCGCGTTCGGGCGGGTCGATCCTGGGGGACAAGACGCGGATGGAACGGCTGAGCCGGGACAAGAACGCCTTTATCCGCCCCTCGCCGTCGCAATCGCAGCTGGGCGGGGTCGCGCGGCGCACGCGCGAGGCTATCGACCTCTGCGAGGCGGCGGGATTCGACGTGGTGCTGATCGAGACGGTGGGCGTCGGCCAGTCCGAGACGATGGTGGCGGAAATGTCCGACCTGTTCCTGCTGCTGCTGGCACCTGCCGGTGGTGACGAGTTGCAGGGGGTCAAGCGCGGCATCATGGAGATGGCCGACATCCTGCTGGTCAACAAGGCGGACGGGGCGCTCAAGACCACCGCCGTGCGGACCTGCGCGGACTATGCCGGGGCACTGCGCCTGTTGCGCAAGCGTCCGCAGGACCCGGAGGGCTTTCCGAAGGCGATGACCGTTTCGGCGCTGGAGGATTCGGGCCTGGTGACGGCCTGGGAAGAGATGCAGTCCCTCGCCGATTGGCGGCGTGAGACCGGGCAATTCGCGGGCCGTCGCGCCGAACAGGCGCGATTCTGGTTCGAAGCCGAAGTCCGTGAGCGCCTGCTGGCACGGCTGAAGCGGGAGCCGGTCAAGGGGGCGATGGAGGCACTTGCGCGCGACGTCGAGGCAGGCGGGCTGACGCCTTCGGCGGCAGCAGAGGAGCTGTTGCGCGACTACCTGCAGATGGGATGAGGCCGCCATGCAGGCCGCGGGACGAAAGCCTTGCAACAGGGACTTGACGAAACCCGCGCATCTGCATATGCACCGTCAGACCAGATTCCGGGCGCCCCCCGAATAACCAAAACGGGCGGCGCCCTTTGATATTGGCAGGGTCTTCGATTCGTTTGAACCGGGGTACGCTGCAAGGATGAGACCGGCGGGGCAGAGGCCTTGCCACCAGTGGATGAGGACGAAGCGATGTCGCGTGTCTGCGAACTGACCGGCAAGGGCCCGATGGTGGGCAACAATGTGAGCCACGCCAACAACAAGACCAAACGGCGTTATCTCCCGAACCTGAACGACGTGACCCTGCAGTCCGAGACGCTGGGCCGCGGCATCAAGCTGCGCATCACGGCGCACGCGCTGCGTTCGGTCGACCACCGTGGCGGCCTGGACAAGTTTCTGGCCAAGGCGAAAGACGTCGAGCTTTCGGATCGCGCCCTGAAGGTCAAAAAAGAGATCATGAAGGCACAGGCCGAAGCCTGAAGCTTTCCTGAGGGACAGTGAATACAGCCCCGTGGCCCCGGCCGCGGGGCTGTTTCCTTTTGTCGCTTTGGGGCGCCCGGGCAGGGCGTCTATATCATCGAAGCGATGCTGAAACTCCGGCCCTTCATAGGCGTCTTGCTGGCGATGGTGCTGGCCCTCACGGGCCTGTCAGCCGCCTATGCGCGCGGGCAGGCGGACCCTGCGGGCAGCATCGTGATCTGCCGTGGCCTGACCGTCGTGACGGTTCTCGTGGACGCGGACGGTCAACCGGTCGAGCCTCCGCATATCTGCCCGGACGCGGCAACGGTGCTGTTCGTCGAGACCGGTGTCACCACGTTGCCGCCTGCCCTGGCGCTGACCTGGCGCACCGTGGATTGGGAGCAGCCAGAGACGATTCTGGCCGAGCAGGCAAATGCTCAAGCCCGGGCCCGGGGACCTCCGCGTATTCTCTGACTGACAGACCACATCACTGACAGAGAATACCGAGGATATTGAAATGACCCTGAAAACCCTCTTTGCCGGCGCCTGCGCGCTGGCCCTTGCCACGCCTGCCTTTGCCGAAATCGTCGTCAAGGACCCCTACGCCCGCAGTTCCGGACCGCTGGCCAAAGCCGGGGCCGCCTTCATGATGATCGAGAACACCGGCGCGGAGGACGACCGGCTGATTGCCGCAAAGTCCGACATTGCCGTGCGGGTCGAACTGCACACGCACAAGGATATGGGCGAAGGCGTCATGCGCATGATGGAAGTCGAGGAAGGCTTTCCCGTGCCCGCGGGTGGTGCGCACATGCTGCAACGCGGTGGCGATCACGTCATGTTCATGGGGCTGAAAGGTCCGATGGAACAAGGTCAGACGGTTACCGTGACGCTGACCTTTGAAAAGGCGGGCGACATGGTCGTCGAAATTCCCGTCGATCTTGAACGCCAGCCGAAGCAAGGCATGGGCCACGGTATGGGTCACGGCGCCGGCATGGGCGCCAGCAACTGAAGATGTGATGGGGCAGGCCTTGTGGGCCTGCCCTACACCTGTCGCGCCAGCAGACTGTCCACCCAAGGGGGGACGACCTCTGTCGCCTTGCCCATGCAGTGCCTGGTAAAGGCCCATGACACCTCGGTCCGTTCCAGGTTCAGTTCCACGGTTTCCGCCCCGGCGAGCGCGGCTTCGACGACGAAACCTGCCGCCGGATAGACCTGTCCAGAGGTTCCGATAGCGGCGAATATCGCACAGTCCTGCAAATGTTCTGCGATCTCGTCCATGTGATAGGGGATCTCTCCGAACCAGACCACGTCCGGTCGGGTCGCGGGGGCGGCACAGGCGGGGCAGGGGTCCTCGGGCAGCATCGTCTCTGGTGCGGCCCAGCGGAAACCGCAGGCCGCGCAGAGCGCCCCGGCCAGCGTACCGTGCATGTGGACCGCTTCGCCGCCAGCGCTTTCATGCAGCCCATCGACGTTCTGCGTCACAAGAATCACCTCGCCAGGCCAATACTGTTGCAGGCGGGCCAGCGCTTCGTGGGCGGCATTCGGCGCGGCACCTGCGGATTGACTGCGGCGGGCGTTGTAGAAATCGTGGACGAGGGAGGGGTTACGGGCAAAGCCTTCGGGGGTCGCCACGTCCTCGATCTTGTGTTTCGCCCAGAGTCCGTCTTCGTCGCGGAAGGTACCCAGCCCGCTCTCCGCCGAAAGCCCGGCGCCGGTCAGGATGACGATCTTGCCAGTCATATCCTCGGTCCTTGCCCTGTTCCCCACGGCTCGCTAGGACCGTGACATGGCCCATCGTATCCTCTTTGTCTGCCTCGGCAACATCTGCCGGTCCCCCTCTGCCGAAGCGGTGGTCCGGGCGCTTGCAGAGGCGCGCGGCATGGCGGTGGACCTGGACAGCGCAGGGACCGGGCGCTGGCACATCGGAGAGCCACCCTATGCAGCGATGCAACAGGCAGCGCTTCGGCGGGGATATGACCTGTCTGCCCTGCGTGCGCGGCAGGTCACGGCGCGCGATTTTGCGCGTTTCGACCTGATCGTCGCGATGGACGGGCAGAACCTTCGGGATCTGCGCGTCATGGCGCCGGCAACGGGCGGGGCAGAGCTGCGCCTGATGACGGACTACGCCCCATCACTTGGCACCGACGAGGTGCCCGATCCCTATTACACGCGTGACTTCGACGGGACTCTGGACCTGATCGAGCGCTGCGCCGAGGGTCTGTTGGATCAGTTGTAGAGCTGACGGGCCACCAGCCAGGACACCGGCGCGGCGACCACGAACCCGGCGATGGCGGCTGCGAGGATCGGGTAGAGCGTGTCTTGCCCTGAAACCAGCGCGACAATGATGAAGGTCCCCGCCAGGGAGGTTGAAATCAGGGAATAGAGAAGACTGGCAAGACGAAACATGAAACCCTCCGGACGTGCTTGTTTTCGCGACACATATCCGGAACCGCATGCGAAATCCTTGATCTGGGTCAGGCGCCGCTTGATCGGGATGGACGACTCTCGTAGGTTCGCGCCATCGTATTTGATCCAATGGATAGACCATGCGCAAACTTGCCCTTCTGTCGGCCTGTGTCCTCGCCGTGGCGGGATGCGACCCGACAACCTACATCGCCCAGAGCAGCCGCGCCGAGGCGCCCGAGATTTCCTGCCTGACCCAACCGCAGGGGGGCTGCAGTTTCAGCCAGTCGCCGCTGCGGGTCCTCGACGAGCCGGTTGAGCTGCCGCGGCGCCCGTACAAGTTCTTCCCAACCGCCGATCCGCTGAACTTCGTCGATGCACATGGAAAATCCTGGAACGCTCCGCCGCGGACACTGACGGATGGTGCGTCGATCCCCAAGATCTTCATCAGCATCGTCGGCGATCCGACCTCGCCCGAATACATCAATGCCGCGGCCGTGCATGACGCCTATTGCGGTGTCGGAAACGAACGCGGGCCGATGTTTCACCGCGCGAAATGGGAAGACGTGCACGTCATGTTCTATGACGGGCTGATCGTCGGCGGTACGCCAGAGATCCGTGCCAAGATCATGTTCGCGGCGGTCTGGCTGGGCGGCCCGCGATGGGCCGATCCCAGGGGCGCGGTGGTCTCGACCCAGGGGCAGGGGGCGGCACGCGGGCCGTCCTTCCACAATCCGCTCGACGCGGTCCCAACCTGGGAGAAGCAGGAGGCGATGCGCAAGGCCAAGCGCTATATCGAGCGCAACCGCCCGCCACTGCCGCGGTTGATCGCCTACCTGCGCCGGCTTGAGAATGACCTGGTGCGCAACCAGATGCCCGCCCCGGAGGATGAGTTCCAGCACTACGGCGATGAAGGCTATTATTTCGACTTCATCCTGGATGATCCGGCGACGGGCTATGACTATCCCGAGGTCACCGATCCTGGTCTGGGCACCGGCGGAACCTGACCCGATCGGACGTCTGGCCTGATCCGGATCAAGGTCACCCGCGTGGTCCTGGCCTATCCTCCTCCTGATGTGCGTAGATCCGGGAGGGGAAAGATGATCACGCTGGACGATATCGAGGACATGACCTGCCTGACACGGGAGGAGATCGAGGCCGTTGCCGAACATGACCGACTGCCGGACGTCAGCGCCTCCTGCCTCGCCGAATACATGATGCACCAGCATCACGGTGCCGCGAAGGTGCAGCAGATGATCTGCGAGGACATCCGCGAGGCGCTGCACCGGGGGGACAAGGCGCATGCCAGGGAGCTTTACGGCGTGCTGCACCATTTCCTGAAAGAGCACCCCGACGCGGCGCGCGGCGCCTCGGCCTGAGGGGGTATTCGCGGGTCAGGTGCCGGGGCAGATATAGACGATGGTCAGCCCCGGCCCGTCCAGCGACAGCGCATAGCTGGTGCCAGTCTCGCCCCGGAAGGGGCTGGGCCGCGGTTCGCTGCTGGGGGCGGGGCCGGGCAGGCTCTGCCCGCTGCTGGCATGGATCACCACCTGTCCGGGACCAAGATTGTAGAGCGTCCAGGTATGCGTGGGCGCCAGTAGCTGGATGCGCTGATCGGGGCTTTTCAGGTCATGCCCGATACACTCCCCCGGTTCCTGCGCGGCCAGCGAGCCGGGCAGGGCGAGGGTAAGCAGGGCGAGTCGAAGGGGCAGTCGCATGAGGCCGGGACATTAGGGGTTTGCGTGCCCGGGGCAAAGGGGGGATTCGGATAGGTCGAGTGGTACCTGGGGATGCTGTGGACGGGGTAGTGAGAGGGTGTCGGCGTTGGGAGTCCGCGACGGAGTAGGGAAGAAAGAACCCGCGCTTCGGTCCGGCGGTGTGGCGGGCTGAAGCCCGCCTTACCTGCGGCGCATGGAGCCGGGCATGGGCTAATGAGGCTACGCCTCAGCCGCGTTGGCTTCGCGCCGGTCCCTGAGGATCATCTCCCAGATCGAGTACGTTTCTTGGATTCGCTGGAGGATTTCCTCCAGGTCAAAAACCGGTTCGCCGTCCAGATACTCAAAAATCGCCCTCCGCTTGCCGTTTGTGGTTCTAGGGACACGGAGCAATGCAGCCTGAGCATTGCGCAGATCGCCAATCAACGCCGTATGGTGGATCAGGGACTTGATAAACTCTTTGCCCTGAACCGAAAGGGTCATAGACGAGCGGGGGTCAAGATGAAGAACATAGCCAATACCGTCTTTGACTGCAGCGACATCAGCGCAGTATTGTAGTGTATCGACAGACAAGCGTAATGGCTCTGGCGACACTATCCGGCCCGTGACTGAGTTTTCGTTCCGCCATTCGATTATGGCGTTGGCCACGGCAAGGCAGGATTTAGTCTGCGTTGGTCCTGACTTGCAGTTTTTACGAATTTGATCCAATAGAGCAGCATCGGACCCGGCAGGAAGGTGGCCAAACAATGGTGCTTTAGCCAAGAGCAGCTTTGGCAAAGCATCTACGACCGGTTTGTATCCCCAACGAACATTTGGTTCTTCAATTCGGAGGAGTCGTTGGTGTCGTTTCTCGAGGGGCAGAACAGAGATGTTAGCGACTTCGATTGAAGTCAGGCGGATGATCTTCATACAGGGTCTCCTGCGACTGGTCTACATCGTCAGCCGCCAAGATATGGCGGTTGAACCCCTCCCGGATCACATTATCCGGTATGATGACCTGTGACGCAAGGTTAACTCTGGCGCTCTCCCAAACAGAGTGCCACGGGCCTTTGGCCGCATGAGATTTTCTTCTGAGCTGTGAGGCGGTTAGCGCCCGAAGTTGAAGAACTGTTTCCGCAATGTGTGTGCGACGTTTTGTGTCATTGGGGCCTAAGATTACAGTGACTTCACCAGTAATCAAGTCGACTGATTCGGCCTTATGAGATATCGGGTTGGAGCCGTATCTCTTGAATTCTCGGTACATCAAAGGATGTACTGGTCCGTGTTCCCAAGCCTCGAAGTATCCCTCGCACAGCTTTTCGTTGAAAGAGACTAGGTACTTTCCATACGAAAAGTACGCCAATTTCTGGAGTTCTAGATTTGTAGTCTCATATCCGAAGTGTTCTCGGATTGAGAGAATGTAATTAGCTAAGGCCCGTGGATCTAAAGGTCTTTCACTCATCCATCTTCAACGCTGAAATAAACGCCTCTTGCGGGATCTCCACCTTCCCGAACTGGCGCATCTTCTTCTTGCCGGCCTTCTGCTTTTCCAGCAGCTTCTTCTTCCGGGTCGCGTCGCCGCCGTAGCATTTCGCCGTCACGTCCTTGCGCAGCGCCGACAGCGTCTCGCGCGCGATGACCTTGCCGCCGATGGCCGCCTGGATCGGGATCTTGAACATCTGGCGCGGGATCAGGTCCTTGAGCTTGGCGCACATGGCGCGCCCGCGCATCTCGGCCCGATCACGGTGCACCATCATCGAGAGCGCGTCCACCGGCTCATCGTTGACGAGGATCTGCATCTTGACGAGGTTGTCCTCGCGGTAATCGGTGATCTCGTAATCAAAGCTGGCGTAGCCCTTGGTCACCGATTTCAGCCGGTCGTAGAAGTCAAAGACCACCTCGTTCAGGGGCAGGTCGTAGACCGCCATCGCCCGCCCGCCAACATAGGTCAGGTCTTGCTGCAGCCCGCGCCGGTCCTGGCAGAGTTTCAGCACGTCGCCCAAGAACTCGTCCGGCACCAGGATCGTCGCCTTGATGCGCGGTTCCTCGATGTGGTCCACCTTGGAGGGGTCGGGCATGTCGGCCGGGTTGTGCAGGTCGATCCGCTCACCATCGCGCATGAAGACGTGGTAGACGACCGAGGGCGCGGTGGTGATCAGTTCGATGTCATATTCACGCTCGATCCGGTCGCGGATGACCTCGAGGTGCAGAAGGCCGAGGAAGCCGCAGCGGAAGCCGAAGCCAAGCGCGGCCGAGGTTTCCATCTCGTAGGAAAAGCTGGCGTCGTTCAGGGCCAGTTTCTCGATCGCGTCCCGCAGGTCCTCGAATTCCGAACTGTCGACCGGGAACAGGCCACAGAAGACCACCGGGATCGAGGGTTTGAAGCCCGGCAGCGGTTCGGCGCAGGGTTTCTTGTCATGGGTGATGGTGTCGCCGACCTTGGTGTCGCGCACCTGCTTGATCGAGCCGGTGAAAAAGCCGATCTCGCCCGGGCCCAGTTCCTTGACGTCCTGCATGGCGGGGCGGAAGACGCCCAGCTTGTCGACGCCGTACTTGCCGCCGGTGCGCATCATGCGGATGTTGTCGCCCTTTTTCAGGGTACCGTCCATGATCCGGATCAGGACGACGACGCCGAGGTAGGGGTCATACCACGAGTCCACCAGCATCGCCTTGAGCGGCGCGTCCGGATCGCCGCCGTGGGGCGGGGGCAGGCGCTTGACGATCGCCTCGAGCACGTCGGGGATGCCGATGCCGGTCTTGGCCGAGATCAGGCAGGCGTCCGAGGCGTCGATGCCGATGACATCCTCGATCTGCTCGGCCACGCGCTCAGGCTCGGCGGCGGGCAGGTCGACCTTGTTCAGGACCGGGATGATCTCATGGTCGGCGTCGATGGCGGTATAGACATTGGCCAGCGTCTGCGCCTCGACGCCCTGAGAGGCATCGACCACCAGCAGCGAGCCTTCGACCGCGCGCATGGAGCGGGAGACCTCATAGGCAAAGTCGACGTGTCCGGGGGTGTCGATGAGATTGAGGACATAGGTGTTGCCGTCCTTGGCCGGGTAGTCGATGCGGACGGTGTTGGCCTTGATGGTGATGCCGCGCTCGCGCTCGATGTCCATCGCATCGAGAAGCTGAGCCTTCATGTCGCGTTCGGCGACGGTTCCGGTCAGCTGGATCAGCCGGTCGGCCAGGGTGGATTTCCCGTGGTCGATGTGGGCGACGATGGAGAAGTTGCGGATGCGGGACAGGGGTGTGCTCATGAGGTGCGATATGCTGTGGAACAGGGGTTTGGTCAAGTGGGGATGGGAGAGAGCGACCTTGGCGCGGTGGGGCTGACAGGGCGCAAAGCAGCGACTGCGCACTGGTGCTTGTCGACCCCGGTTTCCTGCCGCGCATAGGTGGCAGTCCCCGCGGTCAATGACCTTCAGAAATCCCGCCGCAATGGCTCATTCGCCGCCCAGGCCTTGCGATCCATGATGTAGGGTGTTTCGCCGAAATCCACGGCCCAAGTCTCGACGATGAATTCCTGCCCTGTGTCCTTCTGATAGATCGAGGCGACCGTGTGGGTCCAGAATTCGCGCGTCATGAAACCGATCGTGACGCGTTGGCCGGGGCGGTGAAAGCGCAGGTCGCCAGCATCGTCCAGCATCTTCAGGTAAACGGCGGTGTTGACCATTTCGTCGACGCAGTCCTGCGCCTTGACGCCCATTTGCAGGGTCGATCCGGCCCTGTCGCTGTCATATCCCGTCTTGCGTCCCACCACGACTTCCAGCTGGCGCAGGGTCTCGGCCAGGGCGCGGCGCTCGGCGCCGGGGGTGCGCGGGCGGCTGCGCAGAGGGGCTCTGGCACTGGACCATTCGGCCGGGCTTAGCGAAACGGCGACGCGCTTGCGGCAGTTGTGGCTGCCGCAGACATGGAAGGCAGAGGGCTTGGGATTTGTCACGCCAAAGTGCTGCCGCGCGCGGTCGAGGCCACCGCCATCGACGTCGCAACCCGTCATACCGAATGTGCCCAGGAGGCAGGCCAGCAGAGCCAATCGCCGCATCTTCGAGGGTCCTTCTTTGCCGGAGGTGTCTTGGCAAACGGACATCCCGGGGGCAACGCTGCACGACCCATGTGACGCGGGGATGGTGAGAAATGGCAACAGGTTGCAGCGGCGGAATGGCACCTCTGTGGGATTTCCGGACTGTGTCGCCGCAATTCGCGCCCATAGGGTCCTCACAGGTGATTGGAGAAGTTTGATGACCCGTATCGTTGCCCTCGCCATTTTTGTCCTTGCCGGCCTCACGGCCATTGCAGTCGAGGCCGCTCCGGAAGCACGCGAGACCACGGATCGAAGCGCCCGGATCGACGGGTTTGCCGGGGCTTCGGGAACGGGCAAATCCGTCGCGGGCGGCTTTGCCAGCGACGGCGGCCTTGGCGGGACGCGCTGATCCCGGGCTTCTGCTTGTTCCGGTCACGTTTTGATCTGCCGTCGAGAAGCATTTTGTATAGATTTCTCAACGATCCGGGCGCGGAAACGTGCGAAGCTCCTGTCCCGACAGGCGCTTTGACAAATGGTTCACGCATTCAACTCGAACGTGCGGCGCCGCGTCAAATTCTCGGTGCCCGGGTTGACATGTGATGTCTTTTGCCAAATTTTTTGTGGGTGTGTTCATCGGGATCTGGGTTTGAAAAATGGCAACGTATGACGCGGGTGGGTATTGGTCATATTCAGGTTCAGCGGGGCTGGCCACGTATTCGTCATCCACCGGCAGCGGCGTCAATTTGGATGATGGCGAGGCAAACGGTACGTTCGAGGTCGGGGACATTCTGATTGGCTCTGACAACGCCTTTGTCGGGACCATCGAGGTCCCGCTCGTGGCGGGCGGCACCATGTGGTTGCCGGTGACGCACAATGGGACCTTCAGCCATATCTGGATCCCTGAAGGCATGAACCTGGGTGACTTCGATGAGCCCAGGACTTTTCGCCTTTTGGACTTGAACACCAGCGATTTCCCGACCTGCTTTCTGGAAGGCACTGGGATCGATACGCCCGAGGGCACCGTGGCGGTTCAGGATCTCGAAATCGGCCAGGTGATCTGTACGGCGACCGGAACGACGAAAGTCAGGTGGATCGGTCGCCAGACGCTCTTTCCCCGGTTCCAGCCCGCCGAAAGGGTGAGGCCCGTCCGCCTCTGTGCCGACGCGCTGGGCCGGGGTGTGCCCCGGCGCGATCTTCTGCTTACTGCCGATCACGCGCTGCACATCGACGGGCTACTTATCAATGCCTCGGCGCTGGTCAACGGCACCAGCATTCTCTGGGAGCCGATCGAGGCCCTGGGAGACAGTTACACGATCTATCATGTGGAAACCGAGGCGCATGAGCTGATCCTGGCTGAAGGCGCCGAGGCGGAAAGCTATATCGACTATGTTGCGCGCAGCTGTTTCGACAATTACGCCGAGTACCTGGAGCTATACGGCGCGGACACCGGAATCACCGAAATGGACTTGCCGCGGCTGAGCGCGGCGCGCCTAATGCCGGAAAGTGTCAGGGTGCGTCTTGAAGGTCTGATGGCGGCCTGACCGTCAAGACGCCCCCTGACGCTCTGGGGACAAATAAGGGCGGGCAATGTTTGTCCCTGAATGCTGGTGGATTCTTGAAGCTGACGGGCAAATCGCGCATGATGCGCCCGAGGGCAGTGCCGGGGCAGACGGAAAATCCGCGTCCGGGCAACGAGAGACAGGTGAGATGAAGCAAGCAGTTATTCTGGCTGCCTGCCTTGGGCTGGCAGCCTGCGGTGGCGGAACAGCATCCAAACGCAGCTATGGGGCAGCGCCGCAGGTGCGCATCAGTTCGGGGCCGATCGCCGATGCCTGCGTGGCGGCGGGCCGACAAGGGGCGACGCGACGGTTGTGCGGATGCGTGCAGGGGGTCGCGGACCGGGATCTTTCGGTCTCGGATCAGAGAATGGCGGTCTCGTTCTTTTCAGACCCGCACCGCGCACAGGAAATCCGCCAATCGGACAACCCGAGGCACGAGGCCTTCTGGCAGAAATACAAGGCCTTCGCCGCCCGCGCCGAACAGGTTTGCCGCGGACAGTAATCCGGATCGTCAGCCGGACTGCGCATGGCCGAGGATCCGCCCCACGAGGCAGTCGAGGCTGTCCGTCCAGGCGATGTCCCGTGGCAACAACGGGGCGGCCAGCGACAGTTCGGTGCAGGCGATCAGGATGTGATCGGTGCGCTCCTGCAGGCGCCTGGCCTCTTCGGTCAGCGCGGGCAGGATTTGTTCGGGCGTCGCGCCGGCCTTGATCGCGCGGATCATCCCAAGCAGGGGCGCGTCGTCCGGCGGCGCGGTGAAGGGCGCATCCAGATAGGTGTCGAATATGCCGGTCAACCTTGTTGCCGGAGAGGCCAGGATACCGATGCGCCCCTTTCCCTCGAGCGACTGCGCGGTGGCGGCCAGCATGTCGAGAAATGGCAGATCGGTGGCCGCGCGGATACCGGCGGCGTAATGATGCGCGGTGTTGCAGGGCATGGCCAACGCGGTGGCGCCTGCAGCGGCCAGGTCGCGGGCCATGCCTTGCAGGACCGGCAGGGGCGAGGGGCCCGTGCCCTCGATCAGGGCGGCGATGCGCGAGGGGACGCCCGGGTTCTGATGCACGATCACCGGCACGTGGTCGGCGTCATCCTGCGCAGGCACCACGTCCAGCAGTTTCTGCATCAGCAGGATGGTGGCCTGCGGCCCCATCCCGCCAAGAATGCCGACCGGCCTCATGCGCGGGATTTCACATCGAAGGCATGCGTGTAGCCGGTCAGCCCTATGGCGCCGCCGGTGTGCAGGAAGACGACGCGCTCATTGCTGTTGAAATGGCCCTGGCGGATCAGGTCGATCAGCCCGGCCGCGCCCTTGGCCGAATAGACCGGGTCCAGAAGGATCGCCTCGTGTCGGGCAAAGAGGTCGATGGCCTCAAGGGTGCTTTCCGCCGGGATGCCGTAACCGTCGCCGACGTAATCGGTATTGGCCACCACATCCTCGCGGGCGACCACCCCCGGACACCCCAGCTTCTCGGCTGTCTTCACGGCCAGGTTAAAGACGTTTTCTTCTTGTTTTGCCTTGGGTGCGCGGACCCCGATCCCCAGCAGCGGTATACCGGCGTTCATCGCGCTGAGCCCGGTGATCAATCCGGCCTGTGTCCCGGCAGAGCCGGTGGCGTGAACGATGTGATCGACGCGCAGCCCGGTCTCGACGAACTGGTTCAGCATCTCCAGCGCACAGTTGACGTAGCCAAGTGCGCCCGTCGCGTTCGATCCGCCGCCCGGGATCGTATAGGCGCGCCTGCCATGCTCGCGCATGGTCTCGGCCACGGCCTCCATTTCGGCATTCATGTCCAGGTCCGGCCCGCGATGTTCGATCGAGGCGCCGTGCAGCACGTCCAGCAGGACGTTGCCGTTGTAGCGATAATTCTCGTGATTGTAGCCGGTGCGGTCCTCCAGCAGGATATGGCATTCCATGCCCAGCTTCGCCGCCGCCGCCGCTGTCTGGCGGGCATGGTTGGACTGCGTTGCGCCCTGGGTCAGGACAACATCGGCGCGCTGCTCCAGCGCCTCGGCCATGAGGAACTCCAGCTTGCGGGTCTTGTTGCCGCCGGTCGACAGGCCGGTGCAGTCGTCGCGCTTGATCCATATCTCGGGGCCGCCGAGAAATTCGGTCAGGCGCGGCAGCGGTTCCAGCGGCGTGGGTAGGTGGGCAAGGCGGACACGGGGAAACTTGGCGAGGTTCATCTTTCAACTTTCGTTTGCGGCGCAGGCGCGTGGGGACAGGTTTGCGAGGCGGGCCTCCGCCGTCAAGGCGTGTCCGGTCATGCCTTCGGCCCGCGAGATGACAGACGTGGCATGGGCCAGGGCGGTTAGGGCCTCGCCTCGGGCCTGTTGCCAGGTGACGGTTTTCAGGAACTTGTGCACCGACAATCCGCCAGTGTAGCGAGCGGCGCCTCCGGTGGGCAGAACGTGGTTGGGGCCAGAGGCCTTGTCGCCAAAGGCGACGGTGGTCTCGGCGCCCAGGAACAACGAGCCGTAGCTGGACAGGCGTGACTGCCACCAGGGAAGGTCGGCACATTGGACATGCAGGTGTTCGGGGGCATGGCGGTCGGCCTCTGCCGCCATCTCCTCGCGGCTGCCGCAGAGGGTGATTTCGCCCATCGCCTGCCAGGCCTCAAGGGCGGCGCGCGCATTGTCGCCGCCAAGCCGGGCGCAGGTGCGCGGCATGATCTCCGCCACGCGGATGGCCAGTGGTTCGTGATCCGTCACCAGCCAGCAGGGCGAGGTTGGCCCGTGTTCGGCCTGCCCGGCCAGGTCCAGCGCAACCAACTCTGGATCGGCGGTGGCATCGGCCAGGATCAGCACGTCGGTCGGTCCGGCGAACATGTCGATGCCCACGGGGCCGAAAAGCTGGCGCTTGGCTTCGGCGACATAGGCGTTGCCGGGGCCGGCCAGGACGTCGGCGGGTGGTGTTCCGAACAGGCCGTAGGCCATCGCGGCGATCCCCTGCACGCCGCCCAGGGTCAGGATCGTGTCGGCCCCGGCAAGCTGCATAGCATAGAGTGTCGCCGGGTCGATCCCCAACGCGGTTCCGTCCACGTCTCGGCGTGGCGGAGCGCAGGCCGTGACATGGGGCACACCGGCGGCGCGGGCGGTGGCAATGGTCATCAGCGCCGAGGCGATATGCGCGTAACGTCCGCCGGGGACGTAGCAACCGGCCGCCGCGACGGGCAGGCTTTTCTGGCCGGTGGTCAGGCCCGGATGAAGTTCGATCTGGAAATCCCGGACCGATGCGCGCTGTGCTTCGGCAAAACGGCGGATGTTGTCGTGAGCATAGGCCAGCGCCTGTTTCAATGCATCTGGCACCTGGCGGGCGGCCTGATGCAGTTCATCGGGTGATACCGTGATCTCTCCGGTCCAGCCGTCGAGGCGCTCGGCATAGTCACGCGCGACCTCTTCGCCGCCGCTCTTGAGGCGGGCCAGCATGATCTGCACGGTGTCGGAAATTTCCGCGATCGAGGCGGGGGGCAGGCCGGGGGCGGATTTGATCAGGCGGGACATGCGTTTTCCTTGACGTAAGCGGACAGGTTCACAAAAACGGAAACTGTGGCCTCGGAGATTCTGCGATGTTGATGAAAGGCGTGACGTTGCGCGGGCTCGAGGTTTTCGAGGCGCTGGCGGAAACTGGCTCGGTCGCCAAGGCGGCCGAGGTGACGGGACTCAGCCAGCCGGCGGTCAGCCAGCAGATGCGCAACCTCGAGGGCGCACTTGGCGTGGACCTTGTGGATCACGGGCGCCGGCCGATGCGGCTGACCCCGGCGGGCCGGTCCTTTCTGGGGCGAACCCAGGCGGTGCTGCGGCAGTTGCGTCTGGCGCAGAACGAACTGACGGTGATGGATCTCACCCATCTCAGCACGCTGAGCCTGGGGGTGATCGACGATTTCGACAATGACCTGACGCCGCGCCTTGTCACCATCCTGGCCGAGAGCATGACGCGCTGCCGGTTCAAGTTGATCACCGCGCCCAGCCACGAGATCTCCGAAGAGATCAAGGCGCGCCGCCTGCATCTTGCCATCGCTGCCAGCAGCGGCGAAGTGATGGAGGGGATCGTCGAATATCCTTTGGTGAGAGACCCTTACATTCTCGTTTGTGCCCGCGGTGCGGTCGAGGCGGCTGGTGGGGTCGAGGCGATGATGCAGGGGTTGCCGATCCTGCGCTATGATCGCGCGCAGCTGATCGGGCGCCAGATCGAGGCCCATCTGGCGCGGCAGAAGCTGGAATTCGCAGAGAGATTCGAGATCGGGGCGCACCTCTCCCTGATGACGCTGGTGGCGCGTGGCATGGGCTGGGCGATCACCACGCCGTTGGGATACATGCGCGCCGGGCGTTACCACGAACAGATGGAGGCGCATCCCGTACCCTTCAAACCCTTCTCGCGCACCATTTCCCTTTTTGCCGGAACGGACTGGGCGGACCGGGTTCCGCGCGACGTGGCGCGCACCATGCGGATGCTGGTGGGCGACATGGTCATTGCCCCCGCGCTGGCGCAGCTGCCCTGGCTGGACGGCGAATTGAGAGTGATGGAAAGCTGACGGCGCGCGGCATCTGCGCGCGCGCAGCGTATTGATCTGTCGCATGACGCCAGATTGCCGCAAGGGCATGGCCTGTCCACGGGGCAATCGTCTGTTTTCGGAAGGAAATGCCGCAGTTTCGGGAATCGTGAAACTGCCCTTGACCCGCTACCCTTCGACGTGATCCACGAAAGCCCGAACCGAGGCCTCGAACCCGCGCGGGTCTTCTGCGTGCAGCCAGTGCCCTGCCTTAGGGATCTTGGCAAACCGTGCTTTTGGGAACAGCTCGCGAATACGCGGACGGTGTTCGGCCTGAACATAGTCGGACTGACCGCCCGAAAGGAACAGCGTCGGCCCGTCGTATCGACCCTGGATCTCGGGAAACCCGAGGATCTTGGGCATTTCCCGGGCCAGCGTGTCCAGGTTCAGCTTCCACCGTTTGTTCTGCACGTCCAGAGACTGGGTGAAGAAGCTTTGCAGGGTCTTGTCCTCGACATGCTGTGCCAGCTGCTCAACCGCGTCCGAGCGTTTTTCGACCCGGGACAGATCAACCGCGCGCATGGCTTCGATGAACTGGATCTGGCTGTGGGTATAGGCCACGGGCGCGATGTCGGCGACGAGGAGCGAGGCAAGCTTTTCAGGGTGTTGCAGTGCCAGGACCATTGCCGCCTTGCCGCCCATCGAATGACCGACGACGTGCGCGCGGCCGCCGTGGGCGTCGATCAGCTCTGCCAGGTCTCCGGCCAGGTCGGGATAGCTGTGGGTTTCGGTCCGGGGACTGTCGCCGTGATTGCGCATGTCCGGGGTCAAAACGTGCCAGCGGTCGGACAGGCGCTTGGCGATCACACCCCAATTGCGCCCCGATCCGTAAAGCCCGTGGACGATGACTAGGGGCGTGCCGCCGGGCGTGCCGTGAGAAAGCGTATTCAACATGGGCAACACATACGATGCACAGTGGCCGAGGGCCAGTGGCGCCGCGTCAGTCGCGCATACCGGCACCATGCAGGCGCAGAAACAGGCTTTCCTCGTCGTCGTTGCGGAAGAAGGGGACGGAATCGGGGGGTGTTTCGTCCGTTGCGCGCGCCGCAACCTCTGCCAGCACGACCTCGGTGATGAAGGGCATGTCATAGTTGCGGATCTCGTCCACGGCGATCCACTGCAGGTGCGAAAGCTCGTCCGTGGCGGCGTCGAAATCATCCGGATCCGAGGCGAGTTCGTCCGCGTCGAGAAGGAAGAACCGCGCGTCAAAGCGGCGTGGTCGTCCCGGCGGGGTGATGGCGCGAAAGATGAACTGCAGTGGTTCGGCCGAGGGGCGGTGCCCGGTGCCGGCGAACTCGAGCCAGTCCTCGGGGATCGATTCGGGCCAGGGGGCCGGAACCCCCAGGATCTGGCCGGTTTCCTCCCACAACTCGCGTACGGCGGCGACGGCCAGCGCGCGGGCCATGTCGGGCGAGGAATCCTCGCTCAGCCGCGCCGCGCAGAGCGGGGGCAGGGCGCGGGCCAGCGGGATCTGTGCGTCCTGCGCATCGACCGCGCCACCGGGAAAGACGAACTTGTTGGGCATGAAGGCGGCCTTGGCACCGCGTTGTCCCATCAGGACGCGCGGACGCGTGGCCCTGTCACGCAGGACAACCACCGTGGCGGCATCGCGGATCGCGGTCTTGTCGATGGTCTTGGTCGTCGTCTCGGTCATCTGCGCCCCTCAGCTTGGGGGCGCAAAACCATGCATGCCGCGTGCCCACTGGAAGGCCACGATCGCCCCTTTCAATCGGGGCAGAAGATAGAGCGAGAGCGCGACGCAGCCAACGCCAAAGATCGTGAACAGGACCAGCGGCTCGGGGCGCCACGTGGTAAAGACCACATGCAGCAGGGGCGCCATGAGGTGCCCGACGATCAGGATGGTCAGGTAGGCCGGGCCGTCGTCCGCCCGGTGATGGTGCAATTCCTGGCGGCAGACCGGGCAATGATCGCGCACGGTAAGGTAGCCCGACAGCATCGGGCCGTTGCCGCAATTGGGGCAGCGTCGCCGCCAGCCCCGCCACAGCGTCGGCCACAGGCTGTCTTTTTCCGGTGTGTCCGGCATGTCGTACATCTCAGTTTTTTCGCGTTTCCAGCTTTCAGGATGGGGGCGCGACCGATGCGGTGGAAGGGTGCAAAACGTCATTGCGTCCGGATGTCACAGATCACGGCGGCGTGAAGGTAGCGCTGCGATTTCTTGCGACGGAATTGCCGGGGTGGGCCGTGATAGACTGCAGAGACGCCCGGAGAGCGGGCGGCTTGGACACCCGAGACTAGCTCTGGAAGGACAAGGAAATGAAAACGACTGCACTCTGGATCACCGGCGCGATGGTTGTGGCGATGGGCACCGCAGGTGTGGCCTCGGCCAAGGGCATGGAATTCGGCGCCCACGGACCGCGCGGCGCCTTCATGCAGGAAATGTTTGCCGAGATCGACGCGGATGGCGACGGCAAGGTGACCAAGGAAGAGATCGAGGCCTTCAAGACCGCACGGTTCGAGGCCACCGATACCGATGGCGATGGCAAGCTCTCTCGCGAAGAGATCGCGGCGGCCCGCGACGCCCGTCGCGTTGCGCGGATGCAGACGATGGTCGAGCGGCTGGACCAGGACGGCGACGGATTGCTGAGTGCCGATGAACTGGCTGCAGGTCCGGCCCGGCGCGCGCCCCAGGACATGTTCGACCGGCTGGATGCGGACGATGATGGCGCGCTGACGCTGGAAGAGATCGAGAAGGCGCGCGGTGCCTTCCAGCGCGGCGGCAAGTCCCGCTTTGGCCATAAGGACCGTAAGCACGGCCATCGTGGTGGGCATGGCCATCACGGCGGCATGGGGTTTCCGTTCTTCGGTGGCCCCGACATGTCGGACGACAGCTGAGTGATGAGACCGGGCGGCGCTGGCCGCCGCCCGGACCGTTGCACGCGGCGAATTGCCGGGATAGCGCGGAACGATGGACAGGACATGCCTTTCGAAGCCATGAGTGCGGCAGCCGATGAAGACCTGCTGGCGGATTACGCCGCCGGCGACGCCAGCGCGGCGCGGGTTCTGACCCAGCGCCTAGCGCCGCGTGTCTTCGCGCATGCCATGCGGATGCTGGGCGGCGACAGGGCCGAGGCTGAGGACGTGGCTCAGGAGGCTCTGTTGCGGCTATGGCGTGCCGCGCCGGGGTGGCGGATGGGCGAGGCCAAGGTTTCGACCTGGCTTTACCGCGTGACCGCGAACCTCTGCATCGATCGCATCCGGCGGCGGCGTGGCGGGACGGACATCGACTCGGTGCCCGAACCTCTGGATGAAACACCCTCGGCAGCGGCGGGGCTGCAGCAACAGGCCCGCGCCGAGGCACTGCAGGGGGCGCTGGACGCCTTGCCCGACCGGCAGCGACAGGCGGTGATCCTGCGTCATATCGAGGGGCTGCCCAACCCCGAGATCGCCGAGATCATGGACATCGGGCCGCGCGCGGTCGAGAGTCTGGTGGCGCGGGGCAAGCGGGCATTGGAGGCGGCGCTGATCGGGCGCCGCGCAGAACTGGGATATGAAGACGATGACTGAGCGCAAGGACAACCGGGACGATGATGCGCTGGGGCTGTTTTTCGCAGCGGCACGCGCCGAGGCTCCGCTTCCCGACGGCGATTTCCTGGCCCGGATCGAGGCGCAGGCGTTGGCCGAGCAGCCGCGCGCGGCGTCCCCGGCGCCGGTTGTGCGGCCGCCCAGGCCGGGCCGGTTGGCGCAGCTGCGCGAAGCCTTGGGGGGCTGGATTGGCGTGACCGGGCTGGCGACCGCCTGCGCGGCGGGGATCCTGATCGGGGTCAGCTCTCCGGAAAGCCTGTCGGTATTCTGGGGGGGCGATGCCGCCGGGCTGGGGGCGCTCGGTGTCGATCCCCTCGGCGGGTTCGACCTTGCTTTGATGGAAGGGTAGGCAATGGCGTCGGAAATGGAAACCTCGGGCCGGCCTGGGCGCTGGCTGCGCATCCTGCTGTTCCTGTCGCTGGCGCTCAACCTGCTGGTGGTTGGCGCGGCGGTGGGGTTTTTCCTCAATGGACCGCCAGCGCCGCGCGGCGACCGGAGCGATCCGGTGCTGCCTTACACGCGCGCCTTCGACGAGGATCAGCGGCGCGAGTTGCGTCGAGGGCTCTGGCGGGCGATGCGCAAGGATGCCGGTGCAATGCGGGCTGGGTATCTTGCGGATTACCAGCGTGGACTGGAGCTGTTGCGGCAGGACCCCTTCGACCAGGCAGCCCTTGCGGCACTGCTTGCGGATCAGGCTGCGCGCGGCGTCGAAGTGCGGACGCGGGGCCAGGAGGTCCTGGTGAAATTCCTGGTCGAGATGAGCGCCGAGGAGCGTCGCGCCTATGCCGACCGGCTGGAAGCCGAGCTGGAACGGATGCGGAGCCGCGGACATGGACGGGACAAGGACCGCGACGGACGCCAGCCGCCGAAACCGCCGCGCGACTGAGCGCGGCGGACTTTTGTCAGGTCTGTCCGGCGCGTCGAGCCTCGGCTTCCTTGTCGTCCTTGGAAGACAGGGTTTTGGCCAGCGGCGTCTGGCCGCGCGTCGAAAGCGGGCGTACCGTGTCTGCCATGACCACTGTGTTGCGGCCCTTGTGCTTGGCCGCATAAAGCGCCCCATCCGCGCGTTCGATCAGTTCCAGCGGGCTGGACTCGTGGCCGGGGCGGCCAATTGCGACCCCGATGGACAGCGTCACGGTCAACTGCTTGCCGTCGGGCAAGGTCACCGGCTGGCGCGACATGATCCGGCAAAGCCGTTCCGCCGTACGTTTGGCCGCGGTTCGGTCGGCGTCCGGCATGGCCACCAGGAATTCTTCACCGCCCCAGCGCGAAATCAGGTCAGCGGCGCGCAGGTTGTCCTTTAGCCGCTGGGCCAGGGTAACAAGGACCGCGTCCCCGGCTGCATGGCCGTGGTTGTCATTGACCTGCTTGAAGAAATCGAGATCTGCCAGCAACAGGGCATAGGGGCGTTTCTGGCCCGTGGCACGGTCCGCCAGCCGCGACAGGTGCGGCACCGCATAGCGGCGATTGTAGAGCCCGGTAAGAGGGTCGCAGACCGCCGCGCGCAGCCCGTCGCGCATATTGGCGCGCAGCCGGTCATTGGTGCGCTTGCGCTCGACCTGTTTCTTCAACCGGATGGCCAGTTCGTCCAGGTCCAGACCCGAGCTGAGCAGGTCGTTCGCGCCCATGTCGAGCGCGCTTGCGGCCTCTCGCTGCTGGTTGGGCTGGGCGATGTAGATCAGCGCCGAATGGCGGGTGTGACGGCTGGCGCGCAGTTGCGGCAAGAGCGTCAGGGCCTCGCCGGAACTGCCCGGCGCCTCGGCGACGACCACGACATCCGGAGCGCGGGTATGCTCGCGCAACGCGTCCTCGGGGTCGACCACCTCGATCCGGTCGGGAATGCGCGCGGCCAGCCCCTCGCTCAGAGCCTTCGTCTCGGGCAGTTTCGGCGGAGAGACCAGGCGGACAAGGCCCGGCGCCACGAATGCTGTCCCCTGTTCGGCAAGGCCGAGCGCGCGCTGAGTGTCGTCGCGCAACTGCAGTTCCGCCTCCGCGTCGCGGGCACGCAGGAGAGAGCGCAGCCGGGCCAGCATGACAAGATCATCGACCGGACGAGTCAGCACATCGTCGGCGCCCGCTGCAAGCGATGCAAGCCGTTCGCCGGGGTCGTCGGCGCCATGCAGGATCACCACGGGAATGCGCACGCTGGCCGGCAACTTGTTGATTTCCGCGCAGAGTGCACGCCCCGTCATGTCGGGAAGGTCGGTGGCGGTAATCACGAGATCGGGCGAGAGTTTGCGCAGCAAGGCCAGCGCGGCCTCTCCGTTATCGGCTTGAATCACGTCGTAGTAGGCGGCGGACAGTTTGACACGCAGGATGATGCGGTTCGTCGGAACCGAATCCACTATCAATATCCTTCCGGTCATCTTTCGATACCCCCGCATATGCAGGTTAGCCGCAGTTAGCCGCGCTTGCACTTTTCTTTCCGCTCAGCTTTGATGACTATTGGTTAAGAAACCCTTTCGGAGAGAGATCAAAATGGATCTGTCGCGGGAAGCCGCCGAAACCGTCGGCTTGCAGGCGGTGGCCTGGCTGGCCGGAAACGACGAGTTGCTGCCGGTCTTCCTGGGCGCGACCGGGGCCTCTCAGGAGGACTTCCGGGAGTGGTTGCAGGACCCGGTCTTTCAGGGGTCGGTCCTTGATTTCCTCCTGATGGATGATGCCTGGGTCATGGCCTTCTGCGAGGCGGAAGGTCTTCGGCCGCAGGACCCTATGGCCGCGCGGATGGCCCTGCCGGGCGGGGAAACGGTACACTGGACATGACTTTAGCCGCGATCGAGGCGGTGCTCTTCGACAAGGACGGCACCCTGTTCGATTTTGCTGAAACCTGGAACGCCTTTGCGGCGCGCCTGATCCTACGGCTGGCCGACGGAGATGACCTGCGGCGGCACGGCTTGGCGCGGGCCCTGATGTTCGATCTCGAGGCGGGCAGTTTCCTGCCTGGCAGCCCGGTGATCGCGGGAACCAACCGCGAGGTTGCCGAACTGATCGCCCCCATCCTGCCCGAACGCGGTATCGAAGAGCTCGAATCGCTGATCATCGCCGAGGCGGCCGACGCCCCGTTGAGCGAAGCCGTGGCGCTGGTGCCCTATCTCGCCGGACTGGCGGCGCGCGGGCTCAGTCTGGGAGTGATGACCAACGACAGCGAATCCGTGGCGCGCGCGCATCTGCGGGCCGCCGGGATCGAGGGG
The DNA here is from genome assembly GCF_028807275.1 of Mameliella sp. AT18. NCBI lineage: Bacteria > Pseudomonadati > Pseudomonadota > Alphaproteobacteria > Rhodobacterales > Roseobacteraceae > Antarctobacter > Mameliella sp. AT18. The sequence continues at coordinate 7,124 of NZ_JARAMO010000062.1, read as the reverse complement.
ATGTTCGATTTCGTTGCCGGCGCTGACAGCGGTCACGGCGCCAAGCCGTCGCCCCGGCCCTTGCTGGCCTTTGCCACGGCGACAGGTCATGCACCGGACCGGGTGATCATGGTCGGCGACAGCCTGCATGACCTTGCCGCCGGTCGTGCCGCAGGCATGTGGACAGCCGGTGTGCTGACCGGGATGGCGGATGCGGATACCCTGGCACCGATGGCGGACGTGGTTCTGCCCGACATCGGGCATCTTCCGGACTGGCTCTCTGGTCGCGGAACCTGAAAGCGACCAATTTCGTCGGTTTTGCGAAGGAAGGTGCATCGCGGGCGCTGTGTGATGGTGGGCACCAGACACGGAGAGCCACCATGCCGGATGCCGCTGACGCAATCTTGACCGCCCAGAAACGCCGCCGGACCGGGGGGCGCGCGGGCAACCGGCGCCGCGGTGGCGCGGCAATCGAACAGATGCCCTGGCGTCTGCCCGTCAACATCGATCGCCCCACGGAACCGCTGACCGAGGAGGGCGTGGAACGCCTGCACCATGCGACCATGCGTATCCTCGAAGAGATCGGGATCGAGTTCCTGCACCCCGAAGCGGTCGAGATCCTGCGTGCCGCGGGCTGCACCGTCCAGGGCGAGAACGTCCGCATCGGGCGTGACATGGTCATGGAGATGGTCGCCAAGGCCCCGGCGAAGTTCACGCTCATGCCGCGCAACCCGGACCGCAAGTTGACCATCGGGGACGGGCATATCCTCTTTGGCAACGTCTCGTCGCCGCCCAACTACTATGACCTGGAAATCGGCAAGAAGGTCTCCGGCACCCGCCAGCAATGTGCCAATCTGCTCAAGCTGACGCAGTATTTCAACTGCATCCACTTCGCCGGCGGCTACCCGGTCGAACCGGTGGACGTACATGCAAGCGTGCGCCATCTGGACGTGGTCTTTGACAAGCTGACACTGACCGACAAGGTCATGCACGCCTATTCACTGGGCAAGGAGCGGGTCGAGGACGTGATGGAAATGGTCCGTATCAGCCAGGGGATCAGCCACGAGGAGTTCGAGGCGGTTCCGCGGATGTACACCAACATCAACTCGACCTCGCCGCTCAAGCATGACTACCCGATGATGGATGGCTGGATGCGCATGGCGCGGCGCGGGCAGGGACTGGTGGTGACGCCCTTCACGCTGGCCGGTGCGATGGCGCCTGTGACGATGGCGGGCGCGGTGGCGCAATCCCTGGCCGAGGGGCTGGCGGCGGTGGTTCTGGCGCAGATCATCAATCCCGGTGTTCCCTGCGTGATCGGGACTTTCACTTCGAACGTCGACATGAAGACCGGCGCGCCGGCCTTCGGCACCCCGGAGTACATGCGTGCCACCCAGATGACCGGCCAGATGGCGCGGTTTTACGGATTGCCGATGCGGTCATCGGGGGTCTGCGCGGCCAACGTGCCGGACGGGCAGGCCATGTGGGAGACAGAACATTCACTCTGGGCCGCGGTCCAGTCGGGCACCAACATGGTCTATCACGCTGCGGGCTGGCTGGAGGGCGGGCTGGTGGCCAGCCCGGAAAAGTTCATCATGGACTGCGAGGTTTTGCAGCAGATCCAGCGTTACCTCGAACCCGAGGTCTGCGATGTTTCGGACGATGCACTGGCGGTCGAGACGATCCGCGAAGTCGGCCCCAATGGCCATTTCTTCGGGGTCGATCACACGCAGGAACGCTACGAGACCGCCTTTTACCAACCCTTCCTGTCGGATTGGAAGAACTTCGAGGCCTGGGAAGCGGCTGGCGCTGTCTGGACGGCCGAGCGCGCGCATACACTGTTCAAACGTATCATGGACGAGTTCGAGGCGCCGCCCCTGGACGTGGCGATCCGTGAGGAGCTGGAGGACTTCGTCGCGCGCCGCAAGGCAGAGGGCGGGGCGCCGACGGATTTCTGAGACTGGTCTTTGTCCGCAGGCTTCCCCGCGGAAATCCGGGCAATTGTACCTGTTTCCGGATTTTTAATCGCTGACCGCCATGCTCCGACCAAGGCGTTGAGGTATGGCATGATGCATGGGTTGATCCTGCGGACCTTCCAGGTCTTTGTGGAGGATACATATGGGCCCGGGATATGGGCCGACATTGCCGAGAAGGCGGGCCTTGAGGTGCCCGACTTCGAGGCGATGTTGAACTATGCGCCCGAAACCTACAGCGCATTGATCGGTGCGGCGGAAACCGTGCTGGACAAGCCGGCCGAGGCGATCTGGGAGGATGTCGGCACCTACCTCGTGTCGCACCCCAACAGTGAAGGCTTGCGCCGCCTGCTGCGCTTTGGTGGTGTCGATTTTATCGAGTTCCTGCATTCCCTGGACGATCTTCCGGACCGGAGCCGCCTGGTGGTCGCCGATCTGGTTCTGCCTGACCTTGAACTGACGGACAACGGAAACACCCAGTTCAAGCTGCGGGTGGGCGGTGGCCTGCCCGGGTTCGGCTACGTCATGATGGGCGTCTTGCGGGCGATGGCCGATGACTACGGCGCGCTGGTTCTTCTGGATACCGAAAGCGGGCACCGGGGCGAACAATACCTGATGGTGACGGTGATCGAGACCGCCTATGCCGAGGGGCGAGAGTTCGAACTGGCTGCGGGCAGTGGCGGGGCGGGCGAGGGATGAGCACGCTTCCCGAGGAAATCCTGCACCTGATCTGCCCGATGCACTTGCTGTTGGAGCCTTCGGGCCACATCCGCCAGGCCGGCCCGACCCTTCACAAGATCAGCCCCGACCCGCTGGAGGGCGCCCGCTTCCTCGAGGTGTTCGAGGTTTTTAGGCCCCGCGCCGTAACCTGCATGAAGCAGCTGCTGCAGACCGAAGGCCGCAAGATCCGTCTGCGGCTGCGCGGCGGTGTCCGCACACAGCTTTACGGCGTGCTTGTTGCCGATGGACAGGGTGGCGCGGTGGTCAACCTGTCTTTCGGCATCCATGTGATGAGCGCGGTGCGGGACTATGCCCTGACCAGTTCGGATTTTGCGCCCACGGATCTTGCCGTCGAAATGTTGTACCTGGTCGAGGCAAAGTCCGCGGCGATGGATGCGTCCCGGAACCTGAATACCAGGCTTCAGGGAGCGATGGTCGCCGCCGAAGAACGGGCGTTCACGGATACCCTGACCGGGCTGCGCAACCGCCGGGCGCTTGACGCGGTGCTGGAACGTTTCAAGCGCGGAAGGGAACCGTTTGCCCTGATGCACATCGACCTGGATTTCTTCAAACAGGTCAACGACACCTTGGGGCATGCGGCCGGCGATCTGGTGTTGCGGCATGTGGCGCGCATCATGACGGACGTTATCCGCAAGGATGATACCGCAGTCCGGGTCGGCGGGGACGAGTTCCTGATTGTCTTCGGTGGCCTGATGCGGCCCGAGCGTCTTGGTGAGATTGCCGCCGATCTCATAGACCGGATCGAGGAACCGGTAAGCTACGACGGCCGGGAGTGCCGGGTTTCCGCCAGTATCGGCATCGCCACCGCCAGCGGCGGCATCGACAATCCTGACGAGTTGCTGGAGCAGGCAGATATGGCACTCTATGCCTCCAAACGCGCCGGGCGGGCCCAGTTCCGCTTCTTCGGAGAGGCTCCGGCAGAGGGTGGTCCGGCGCAGATGGCGGGTAAGTGAAATTCCTGAAACTTTGGTCTTGATCCCGCTGAAACCTCATCGTAAGTAGCGCGCCACGGTTGGGGTGTAGCCAAGTGGTAAGGCAACGGTTTTTGGTACCGCGTACCGTAGGTTCGAATCCTACCACCCCAGCCAAGTTTCACAGAAGTGAGCGATTATCGATCTTCTGAAGAGCCACTTCAGCTCTTCGTGAATTTCCCTTGAGTGAAATAATTTGAACCCGAGGCCGTCCTGCTGTATCGCTCCCGACTCTGGAAACGGGTCTTCTGGGCAGGGCGCAGGATGGAAATACGGTTCGATTTCGGCCCCGGCTATGCGGCAGCAGAATTTGCCAACCCGTCGCGCCTGATCCGTGCCGACAGCACAGAGGACGTGCCGACGGCACTCGCGGAGCTCGATGCTGCGCGCCAGGCGGGGCAGTGGCTTGCCGGCTATGCCAGCTACGAACTGGGCTATGCGCTGGAGCCGCGCCTTGAAGACCGGATGCCGGGCAGGCGGCGCATGCCGCTTTTGTGTTTTGGCGTCTATCCCGCACCCGGACCCGCCTCAGCGCCTCGGGGCGGAGATTTCAGTCTGGGGATCTTCCGACCGGACTGGGATGCGACACGCTACGCCAGCGCCTTTGCGCAGGTTCATGACTGGATTGGTTCCGGGGACATCTACCAGGCCAACCTGACCTTTCCGCTTTGCGCGCCCTGTTCAGGTGACTTGAGGGCACTCTACGGTGCGCTCTCCGCCCGTCAACCAGTGTCGCACGGCGCGCTGGTCATGCCTGATGATGGCCCGGCTATCCTGTCGCGCTCGCCCGAGCTGTTCTTCCGCGTCGACGAGAACGGCCGAATAGCGACGCGCCCGATGAAGGGAACCGCGCCGCGGGGACGAACGGCGAAAGAAGACGCGGACCTGCGCCGTTGGCTGGCTGGGGATGAAAAGACCCTGGCCGAAAATCTGATGATCGTTGATCTCTTGCGCAACGACCTGTCCCGGGTCGCGACGCCCGGAACCGTATCCGTGCCGGAACTGTTCAAGGTGGAGACCTATGAAACCGTGCACCAGATGGTCAGCCAGATCGAGGCGCGGCTGGCGCCCGGCATTGAACTTTCCGATATCTTCCGGGCCCTGTTTCCCTGTGGATCGATCACCGGCGCGCCCAAGATCCGCGCGATGGAAGTCATCAACGACCTGGAGACGGCCCCGCGCGAGGCCTATTGCGGCGCCATCGGCTGGGCGGCACCCGACGGGCGATCGGAATTCAACGTGGCGATCCGGACGCTGTTGGTCGAGAATGGCACAGCGGTACTGAATGTCGGCGGTGGCCTCGTCTGGGACAGCCGTGCAGACAATGAATACGAGGAGGCGCTGTGGAAGAGCCGTTTCGCGACGTTCCAGCAGGAACCGGCCTGATCGAAACCATGCTGTGGCAGCCGGGGCAGGGCGTGGTCCTGGCGCGTCGGCATCGGGACAGGATGTGCCTCGCGGCCCGCAAGCTGGGGTTCCGCTTTGATCCCGGGGCATTTGATGGTGTCTTGGCGGGGATCGATGGGGCAGACCCGCTGCGGGTGCGCGCCGTATTGCACAGCGACGGGCGGCTCGAGACGACAACGGCGTCCTTGCCGCCCCCTGCGGCTGTCTGGCGTGTTGCCATCGCGCCGGCAACGCTCGATTCGAAAGACCCTTGGCTGCGGGTGAAATCCACGCGCCGACGTCTCTACGATGACATGCGCGCAGCACTTCCCCAAGGCGTGGACGAGGCGGTCTTTCTGAATGAGAAAGGGCATGTCTGCGAAGGCACGATCACCAACCTGCTGGTTCGTCAGGGGGATCAGTGGGTGACACCGCCCCTGTCGGACGGGGTCTTGCCGGGGGTCATGCGGGCGCAGCTGTTGTCGACCGGAAAAGTGCGGGTTGGCAGCGTGACCCCGGATGACCTGCGGACAGCCATGGGCCTGCGAATGTGCAATGCATTGCGCGGCCAGATAGAGGCAGAACTGGTGAACTGGCCCGGCTGACCCTGTTCCGGCGCAGGTCCTGCCAAAAGCGGTTCCACCCCTGTGCGAGTCTTCGCCGCCAAGTCGATTCTCCAGCCTGATTCCCGGGCTTTCAGGCGTCGGATGACAACGCGTTTTGCTCTCTGGGCGCGCGACAACGGTCACCAATCTCATCGGCAAGGGCGGGTCGAAAGCCCAGGCAGCGAGGCTTGCCGCTGAATTTCACTGGCATTGTTAATTGAGCGCTTCAGATCGACCGGTTGTCACCGCCATCTAAGGAGTGGCGGCGGCCAGATCTATCGCGCGAAGAACACGACTGAATGTGCGACCCAGTGTTTCGTGTTGAGACGTGTGGTTCGCGTCAAGTAATTGATTATAAATTAAAAAATATAAATTTCCTATCCGCGAAATTTGTTTCTCTGCGAAGGCAGGCGCCGTTCGGATCGACCGCGCCAAGTGCACGATTCCATCCTCTTCAGCGATGCCCTTTTCCCTTCGGTGCCAAAATTTGGTGTTGACCGTGGGTAAAATAAATTGATTATTGGGAAAGTATTGAAGGTCTAAAAACCGAGAGGATCGTTGAACATGTCGCTCGATGACGTGGGTATCTGGAAGACAGGCCGAGGCAAGGGGCGTCACACGCCGAAAGGCCGTCAGTATGATGACGAAGCACTGGCCGAGGTTCGTTCTCTCCTCGGGGATGCGCCGCGCCGCCGTGACCTGTTGATCGAGCACCTTCACCGGATTCAGGACCACTTTGGACATCTTTCGGCCCGGCACCTGCGGGCCCTTGCCGAAGACATGCGCCTGAGCATGGCCGAGGTCTACGAGGTCGCGACCTTCTATGCGCATTTCGACGTCATCAAGGAAAACGACACCCCGCCGCCCGCGCTGACGATCCGTGTGTGCGACTCGCTGTCCTGCGAACTGGCGGGTGCGGAACAGCTGCGCGCGGCGCTGGAAAAGGGGATGGACCCGACCCAGGTGCGTGTCCTGCGGGCGCCCTGCATGGGGCGTTGCGATGCCGCGCCGGTGCTGGAACTGGGGCACAATCACATCGATCATGCCACGCCGGAAACGGTGCAGGCCGCGATCGCTGCGGGTGAAACCCATGCCCGCATTCCCGACTATGAAACCTTTGACGCCTACAAGGCTGAAGGTGGCTACAAGGTGTTGGCCGACCTGCGTCAGGATGGCGATTGGGAAGCGGTCCAGGACAAGGTCCTGTCCGCCGGCCTGCGCGGGCTTGGCGGTGCTGGTTTCCCGTCCGGCAAGAAATGGGGCTTTGTGCGCGCCAATCCGGGCCCGCGTTACCTGGCGGTAAACGGTGACGAGGGTGAACCCGGCACGTTCAAGGACCGTTACTACCTTGAACGCACGCCGCATCTTTTCCTCGAGGGGATGCTGATTGCCGCCTGGGCGGTCGAGGCGGAAACCTGTTTCATCTACATGCGCGACGAATACCCCGCCGTGCTGGAAATCCTGCGCCGCGA
>NZ_JARAMO010000061.1:0-26416 GCF_028807275.1 Mameliella sp. AT18 | reverse complement strand
CGTCGTCTTGCCGCAGCCCGACGGCCCCAGGATCGAAAAGAAACTGCCCGGCGGCACCGAGAAGGAGACATTGTCGACGGCGGTTGTCTCACCGAACCGTTTGACGAGATCGGCGCATTCGAGATCAGGGGTCATGCGGGAAGTCCGTTCATTTGGCGGCACCCGGAGAACCGGGTGCCGCCCGTGTCAGATCAGTTGGCGGCCTGGACCCGGTCCAGAACTTCGCCCTCGATGGTTTCCAGGCCGGCGGGAACCGGCGGATACCATTTAATGTTGTCGATGGCTTCCTGCGGGAAGCTGTTCTGGTACTTGGCCTTCAATCCGTCCTCGACGTATTCGTCGGCCCCGGCGGAGGCGGTGAAGTTGCCGGCTGCCGCGGTGATCATGGCCGCGATTTCCGGCTGCATGACAAAGTTGATCCACTCATAGGCGACGTCGTCGGCCTGGCCCTTGGCAGGCAGGACAAAGGTGTCGATCCAGCCCAGGGCGCCCGATGCCGGGGCGACAAAGGTGATGTCGGCGTTGTCGTCGTTCAGCTTCCAGCCGCCGGTGTCCCAGGCCATCGAGGCGGTGACTTCGCCCGAACGGACAAGGTTCATCAGCTCGTCGCCGCCACCCCAGTAGGTTTTGACGTTGGCCTTGCACTCGGTCAGCTTGGCTTCGACCTTGCCCATGATCTCCTTGTACTTTTCCTCGTCGCCGTAGGCGGCAAAGGGATCTTCGCCCATTGCAAAGGCAAAGCCGATCAGCGTCGGGCGCTTCAGGCGGTAGGTCACCTTGCCTGCGACGGCCGGGTCGCAGAGGTCGGTGTAATCCTTGACGGTGTCCCCCGCCTCGGCGGTGTTCAGCACCAGGCCCGAAGTGCCCCAGACGTGCGGCACGCCGTAGACTTCGTCGTTCACGGTGGTGTTGGCCATCGTCGCCATCAGCATCGAGGGGATGAAGAGCGACTCGTCGATTTTCGACATGTCGATCGGCTTGTAGATGCCGAATTCCATCTGCGGGCCCATGACGCGGTCCTGGCTGGGCTGGACCAGGTCAAAGCCGCCGCCGCCGGTGGCGCGCAGCTTGGCGATCATTTCCTCGTTGTTGGACTTGGTCACTTCGACGGTGTGGCCGGTCTTCTGCTCGAACAGTTCGATGACCTCATCGGGCGCGTAGCCGCCCCAGGTCAGCAGGCGCAGGGTGTCGGCGGAGGCCGTTGTGGCCATCCCCGCGATCAATGTGGTGGTCAAAAGGATGGTTCTGGACATGGGTCTCTCCTCTGTCGGGTCGTGGTTCTGTCCCGGGCTCTGCGGAAAAAAGGGCAGGGCGTGCCCGGGACGATTTGAGCCTTATGGGCCTCTTGTTTGACGTTTACATGAAATCAGCGTGATTCCAGAAGGTTGCCCCGGCGGAAATCCCGCCGGAACAGGGGTCAGAGCGCTGCCTTGAACAGCGCTGTCAGGTTCTGCTCGGTCAGTTCGATCGGGTTGCCGCCGCAAGACGGGTCGATGATCGCGCCCTTGACCAGCGTCGGGATCGCCTCTTCGGTCACGCCCAGATCGGACAGGCGGCGCGGGATGTTCAGGCTGTCGTTGAGATCCTGCACGAAGGCGCGGAACCCGTCAAAGCCGCCTTCGATCCCCAGGTAGGCCGCCGCCGTGTCGAAACGGTCGCGGATGGCGTCCGCGTTGAACGCCAGCACCGTGGGCATGCAGACCGCGTTGGTCGTGCCGTGGTGGGTGTTGAAATGCGCGCCGATGGGATGGCTCATGGCATGGATCGCGCCAAGGCCCTTCTGAAAGGCAGTTGCCCCCATCATGGCGGCGCTCATCATCTGGGCGCGGGCCTCGATGTCCTGGCCGTTGGCAAAGGCGCGGGGCAGGTACTCCTTGACCAGCCGCATGCCTTCCAGCGCGATGCCCTGGCTCATGGGGTGGTAATGCGGGCTGCTATAGGCCTCGACACAATGGGCAAAGGCATCAAGGCCGGTGCCCGCGGTGATAAAGCCCGGCATCCCCACAGTCAGCTCCGGGTCGCATATCACGACCTGCGGCAGAACCTTGGGGTGAAAGATGATCTTCTTTTCATGTGTCTCGGAATTGGTGATGACGCTGGCGCGCCCCACCTCCGAGCCCGTCCCGGCGGTGGTCGGCACGGCGACGATGGGGGCGATGACGTCCGCATCCGCACGGGTCCACCAGTCGCCGATGTCCTCGAAATCCCAGACCGGGCGCGTCTGACCGGCCATGAAGGCGACCATCTTGCCCAGGTCCAGGCCGGAACCGCCGCCAAAGGCGATCACGCCGTCGTGGCCGCCGTCGTTGTAGGCCTTCACGCCCGCTGCCAGGTTCTTTTCGTTGGGGTTCGGGTCCACGTCGGCAAAAAGCGCGCGGCCAAGGCCCGCCTGTTCCAGCACGTCCAATGTCTGCGACGTGATCGGCAGGTCGGCCAGTCCGCGATCCGTGACCAGCAGCGGGCGAGAGATGCCCGCCAGCGCGCAGGCACCCGGAAGTTCAGAGATGCGGCCCGCGCCGAACTTGATGGCGGTGGGGTAGGACCAGTTTCCGGTCAGGCTCATTTCGTCACCTTCTTCAAGTGATAGGATTTGGGGCGTGTGAGGTTGTGATAGCCGATGATCGACAGGCCGCCGCCGCGCCCGGTCTGCTTGCAGCCGGTCCAGCACAGGCCTGGGTCGAGGTAGTCGGCCCGGTTCATGAAAACGGTGCCCGTCTCGATCCGGTCACCGACCCGTTCCGCGCGCGCCAGGTCATTGGTCCAGAGCGAGGCGGTCAGGCCGAAATCGCTGTCGTTCATCAGGGCGATGGCCTCTTCATCGTCCTTGACCTTCATGATGCCCACTACGGGGCCAAAGCTCTCGTCGCGCATCACGCGCATGTCGTGGGTCACATCGGTCAGGATCTGCGGCGTCAGGTAGGTGCCGCCGTCATCCTCGGGGAATGTGTCGATATGGGCGGTTGCGCCGGCCTCGACGGCCTCGCTGATCTGGGCGCGGACCTCGGCGGCGAAACGGGCGTTGGCCATCGGGCCGATGGTCGTCTCCGCCTCCAGCGGGTTGCCCAGCTTGTAGCCCCGGACCACGGTCAGCGCCTTTTCAAGGAAGCTGTCGTAGAGCGATTCATGCACGTAGATCCGTTCGATCCCGCAGCAGCACTGGCCGGAATTGAACATCGCGCCGTCGATCAGCGTGTCGACGGCCGCATCCACGTCGGCGTCCTCCATGACATGGCCCGGGTCCTTGCCGCCCAGTTCCAGCCCGATGCCGGTGAAGGTGCCCGCCGCCGCGCGCTCCATCGCCTTGCCGCCACCGACAGAGCCGGTGAAGTTCACGAAGTCAAAAGCCTTGGCGGCGATCAGGTCAGAGGTCGTGTCATGGCTGAGGAAGACGTTCTGGAACACGTCCTCGGGCACGCCCGCCTCGTGGAAGGCCCGGGCCATGCGTTCGCCGACCAGCAGGGTCTGCGTGGCATGTTTCAGCATCACCGTGTTGCCCGCTATCAGTGCCGGGGCCACCGTGTTGATGGCGGTCATGTAGGGATAGTTCCAGGGCGCCACGACCAGCACCAGACCCAGCGGCACGCGCTTGATGTAGCGCTTGAACGTCGCGTCCTCGCCGACCTCGATCGGGGCCAGAGCGGTTTCCGCGATCCCCGCCATGTAGGATGCGCGTTCGTTGAAGCCACTGAATTCGCCGCCAAAGCGCACCGGGCGGCCCATCATATGCGCCAGTTCCGGCACGATCTCGTCGTTCATTGCGCCCACTGCGGCGACACCGGCCATGACCAGGTCCACCCGTTCCTGCAAGGGGCGGGCGGCCCAGGCCGCCTGCGCGGCACGGCCCCTGGCGGCGGCGGTCTTCGCCTCGTCCAGCGACAGCGTGAGGCGTTCGGCAAAGACCGAGCCGTCGATGGGGGAGATGCATTTCAAAGTATTGCTCATTCTGTCCTCTATGGATCGGGCCGGTCGGCCCCTAGGCAAGCTCGAACCCGCGCGCGATCTCGTAGTCGGTCACGACGCGGTTGAAGTCCTCGATTTCCACCTCTGCCGCGCGGGCGTAGTGGGCCACGACCTCTTCGCCAAAGGCCTCGCGCAGCAGGTCGGATTGCATCAGCGCCTCCCGCGCGGCGGGCAGGGTGGTCGGCAGTTCCTGCGCGTCGCCCGCGTAGGCGTCGCCGGAAAAGGCCGGGGCCAGTTCCAGCCCCTCTTCGATGCCCTTGAGGCCCGCCGCCAGCATGGCCGCCATCGCCAGATAGGGGTTCATGTCCGACCCACCGACACGGCATTCGATGCGCACCGCCTTGGATCCGTCGCCGCAGAGGCGGAACCCGGCGGTGCGGTTGTCGATGGACCAGATGATGCGCGTGGGGGCAAAGGTGCCGACCTGGAAGCGCTTGTAACTGTTGATGTAGGGGGCGAGGAAAACCATGTAGTCCGGCGCGTATTTCAGCAATCCCGCGACATAGGTCTTCATCAGCGCCGACATGCCCAGGGCGTCCGCCTCGTCAAAGAAGACGGGCTGGCCATCTTTCCACAGCGACTGGTGCACATGGCTGGACGAGCCGACCTTGTCCTGGTGCCATTTCGGCAGGAAGCTGGCGGCGTGACCCTGCTGGTGGGCGATCTCCTTGACCGCGTGCTTGGCTATGGTGTGGTACTCGGCGGTGTCGAGGGCGGGGGCGTACTTGATGTTCAGCTCTTCCTGCCCGGTCTCCGCCTCGCCCTTGGAATTTTCGATCGGCAGGCCGGCGACGTAGAGATGGTTGCGCACCGGGCGCATCACGTGTTCTTCGCGGCTGGTCAGCTGGATGTTGTAATCCTCGTTGTAGCCGGACAGCGTCGCCAGCTCGCGGAACCCGGATTTGCGGATCTCGTCAAAGCTCTTCTCGAAGAGAAAGAACTCCAGTTCCGTCGCCATCATCGGGGTGAATCCCATCGCTTCGGCGCGGGCGACCATCTTTTTCAGCATGGCACGGGGCGAATGCGGCACGTCCTCATGCGTGTGGTGATCCAGCACGTCACACAACACCATGACCGTGCCTTCTAGCCAGGGCATCGGACGCAGGGTGGTCAGGTCCGGCTTCATCACGTAGTCGCCATAGCCCTTTTCCCAGGAGGTGGCGGCATAGCCCTCGGGGGTCGCCATCATCAGGTCTGTCGCCAGCAGGTAGTTGCAGCAGTGGGTTTCTTCCCAGGCACTGTTCACGAAATGCGCGGCGTGAAACCGTTTGCCCATCAGGCGGCCCTGCATGTCCACGATGCAGGCCAGGACGGTGTCCACCTCGCCGGAGGAGACCTGCGCCTTGAGGTCATCGAATGTCATGGGGCCGGGCATCGGGCAGTCCTTTTGTTGTCTGTCAAAGGGGTGGCCCCGGCGCAGGTTGACGCCGGGGCTTTGGAAATGTCCCCGGGTCGACCCGGGGAGGACGGCGATCAGCCGTAGCGGTAGGGGCGGCCGGCCTTGGCCATGTCCGCGTTGTACTGCTTGAAGATCTCGACGACCTTGGCCTTGGTCTCGGACTCTGCCGCGATCTCGTCCCAGAAGGTGCGCGCGGCCTCTTCGACCGTGTCCCATTCGGCATCGGGGATCGAGGTCAGCTGCATTTTCTCGCCGTTGACGCGCAGTCGCGCCTCGCCGCCCCAGTACCACCACTGGCGGTAGTAGTGCGACTGCTCCATGCAGGTGGCCAGCAGCAGTTTCAGATCCTCGGGCAGCTCTTCCCAGCGGCCCATGTTGGCAAAGAAATGCCCGATCCAGGCGCCGGAAATGTTGTTGGTCAGGAAGTAGTTGGTCACGTCAGCCCAACCCACCGTGTAGTCCTCGGTGATGCCCGACCATGCGATGCCGTCCAGCTCGCCGGTCTGCACGGCGACCTCGATGTCCTCCCAGGGCAGGGTGACGGGCACGACGCCGAACTGGCTGAGGAAGCGGCCCGCGGTTGGGAAGGTGAAGACGCGCTTGCCCTGCAGGTCGGCCAGGCTGTTGATCGGGTCCTTGGTGGCGAAGTGGCAAGGGTCCCAGCTGCCCGCGCTGATGTGCTTGACCCCGACCTTGGCGTATTCCTCGGCCCAGATCTCGTTCAGGCCGTACTGGTTGAACAGCACCGGCACGTCGAGCGAATAGCGCGAGGCGAAGGGGAAATAACCACCGAAGACCGTCACCTCTGTCGGCGAGGCCATCGAGTCGTCATCCGATTGCACCGCGTCGATGGTGCCCCGCTGCATGGCGCGGAACAGCTCACCCGTGGGCACCAGTTGGTCGGCGTAGAACAGCTCGATCTGCATCCGGTCGCCGGCGATGGCGTTGAATCGGTCGATGGCCGGTTTCACGACGTGTTCCGCAAGCGCGGCGCCTGCGTAGGTCTGCATCCGCCAGGTGATGGTGGACTGCGCCAGGGCCGGAGCGGCCAAGGGTGCGGCGGCAACGCCCACACCGGCGGTTTTCAGAAACTTTCTTCTCGAAGTCGTCATATCCGTTCTCCTTGTTGAAAATCTGTCCTCTTTTCGAGGCTTCTGAGGGGTTATTTTCCGTAAACGAGGTCCGGCAGCCAAAGCGCGATCTGCGGGAAGATCATGACCAGCGCCAGTGCCAGCACCATCACCAATGCGAATGGAATGATCGAGCGATAGATGTCCCGAAGGCCGATTTCAGGCGGCGCCATCGCGCGCATCAGGAAGAGGTTATAGCCGAAGGGCGGGGTCATGTAGGCGATCTGCGTGGTGATCGTGTACAGCACACCATACCAGATCAGGTCGAACCCCAGCGCGCCCACCAGCGGCACGTACAGCGGTGCGACGATGACAAGCATGGCGGTGTCATCCAGGAAGGTGCCCATGATGATGAAGGACAGCTGCATCAGGATCAGGATCATCCAGGGGCTGAGCCCCAGCTGCTCGGTGAACAGCGACTCGATGGCCCGCACGGCTCCCAGCCCGTCGAAAATCGCGCCAAAGCCCAGGGCGGCCAGGATGATCCACATGAACATGCAGGAAATGGCCAGCGTCTGGCGCACCGAGGTCTCGAAGACCTCGCGGGTCATGCGGCCCTTCAGGATCGCCGCGACGAAAGCCGCCATCGCGCCGATGGCAGAGCTTTCGACCAGGCTGGTCCAGCCCTTGACGAAAGGCACCATCATCACGGCAAAGATCACAAGCGGCAGGATGCCCGCGCGCAGCAGGCGCAGCTTCTCGGCCCGGCTGACATTGCGTTCCTCCGCGGGCAGGGGCGGGCCAAGCTCGGGCTGCACCCGGCAGCGGATGTAGATGTAGATGATGAACATCGTGGCCATCATCAGGCCGGGGATCACACCTGCCAGCCACAACTGTCCCACGGGCTGCCGCGCGATCATGGCGTACAGGACCAGCACCACAGAGGGCGGCACGAGGATGCCCAGCGACGAGCCCGCCTGGATCACGCCCGTGACCATGATCTTGTCATAGCCCCGGCGCAGCAGTTCCGGCAGGGCGATAGTTGCCCCGATGGCCATGCCAGCCACGCTCAGCCCGTTCATGGCGGAAATCAGCACCATCAGCCCGATGGTTCCGATGGCCAGTCCGCCGCGCACGGGCCCCATCCAGACATGGAACATCCGGTAGAGATCGTCTGCGATCTTCGATTCCGACAGGACGTAGCCCATGAAGATGAACATCGGCAGCGTCAGCAGCGGATACCATTTCATCAGCTTCATGGCCGCGGCAAAGGGGACGTCGACGCCCCCCGTCCCCCAAAGCAGCAGCCCGGCCAGCGCGCCGACAAAGCCGATGGCGCCGAAAACGCGCTGCCCGGTCAGCAGCATCAGCATCATGCCCGAGAACATGAGGATGGCGATCATTTCATAGGACATCAGATCTCCACCCCGCGGATGCGGCCGATGTCACGGAACAGCTCGGCGAGGGTTTGCAGCAGCATCAGGAAAATGCCGAAGGCCAGGATCAGCTTGACCGGCCAGAGGAAGGGCCGCCATGCGGTCGAGGACCGTTCGAGATAGCCAAGTTTCTCGCCCGCCGCCTCGAAGCCGCCGGTGAAAAGCGCGCCGAAGAACTCGGCGAAATATTCCAGCGGCTGCATCCCGAAATAGCCCATCGCATAGGCGAGCGAGCCAAGCGCGCCGTAGAGCAGAACGACGAGGTAGAACATCAGGAAGAAGACGGTGAAGGCGTCGACCCAGGCCTTGGTCTTGACCGACCAGCCGCCATAGAACAGGTCCATCCGCACATTCGAGCCCAGCTGGATCGAGTAGGGGCCACCGAGGATGTAATAGGCCACCATGACGAATTGCGCGGTCTCCAGCGTCCAGAGCGAGGGCAGGAATGCCACCTTTGACACCGAGGACCACAGCAGCACGCCCACCAGCACAAAGATCAGGTACATGGCGATGCGCCCGATGAAGCGGTTCATCGCGTCGACGCCATGCACGAACCCGGTGATGATCCTAGGCATCCGTCACCTCCGCGGGAATGGCGGCCAGCGCAGGACGCAGCATTGCCAGCAGTTCGGTGGCGATGGCCTGCACGTCCTCCAGCGTGGTCAGCAGGTCGTTGCGGACCTCGATCATCACGTTGGGCAATCCGCGCGAGATGCCGTGGAGTTTCAACGAATGCGTGACGCCGTCCCCGGGGCCGTAGGGCTTGTTGCGGTCGACCTGCCGACCGTCTTCGGCGGGCTGGGCCAACATCACGTCGGCCAGCCGGCTGTCGCTGTCGTGCAGGATGCCGATTTCGGTGCTGCGGGTCTCGCCGTGGTAGACCGGGGTAAAGCTGTGCACGGTGACGATGGCCCTGGGCCTGTCGGCAAGCAGCCTGTCGACGGCCTCGCAGAAGGGGCGATAGACGGTCTCGACCCGCTCTGCCCTTTGCGCCGGCGTCAGGTTTGCGTTGCCGGGGATCTCCACCACTTCCGAACGCACGGGCATCGCGGCCTCGGCCTCTGGCGGGCGGTTGATGTCATAGACCAGCCGCGACACGCGACCGGCCACCAGGGGCGAATCAAGCTCCGTCGACAACATGCGTGCCAGCGCCAGCGCCCCCGGGTCCCAGGCGGCATGGCTTTGCCGCCACTCGGGGCGCAGCCCGAGATCGCCGTAGCGCCCGGGTATATAGGCCGACGCGTGCTCACACAGCAGCAGGGCGGCGCCCGTGCCTTCGGCATTGATCACGCTGA
This sequence comes from Mameliella sp. AT18, assembly GCF_028807275.1. Lineage (NCBI taxonomy): Bacteria > Pseudomonadati > Pseudomonadota > Alphaproteobacteria > Rhodobacterales > Roseobacteraceae > Antarctobacter > Mameliella sp. AT18. The sequence continues at coordinate 17,256 of NZ_JARAMO010000061.1, read as the reverse complement.
CGGCGGTTTCGTTGCCGCCGTGGTCGCTTTCCGACATTCACGTCTCCCCGTTCTGAAAAAAATTTTCCACATCCACGCAGGTTGTGTCAATATTTCTTCACAAGGCGGCGGGCAGATTCATGCGGTTGACACGCATCGAGACGGGTTTCGCCCAAAATGCAGCGTTGACGATGCAAGGAAGTGAGCCGTGACACAGCCCAGTTCGACCGTCCGGGAATTGATCCGGCAGCACTATTCGGACCTGACGCAGTCAGAGCGCAAGTTTGCCAATGCCCTTCTGGAAAACTACCCGGCGGCGGGGCTTGCCTCGATCACCATCGTTGCGGGGCAGACCGGGGTGTCGACGCCCACGATCGCGCGCATGGTGCAGAAACTGGGGTTCAAGGGGTTTCCGCAGTTCCACAAGGCGCTGCTCAAGGAATTGCAGGCCAAGGTCTCCGGCCCGACAGAACGGCGCGCGAACTGGGCGACAGAGGCACCCGAGTCGCACCTGCTGAACCGCTTTGCCAAGGCGGTCACGCAGAACATCCAGACCACCTTCAGCAATGTGCCAAGCGAGGCCTTCGATGCTGCGGCGCACCTGCTGGCGGACACGGATCATACGCTGTTCATCGTCGGCGGGCGGATCACCCATGCGCTGGCGGATTACGCCTTTACCCACCTGCAGGCGGTGCGGCCCCGGGTCATCCACCTGACATCGTCCTCGGCAACCTGGCCGCATTACCTGCTGGACATGGAAAGGGGCGATACGCTGCTGATGTTCGACATCCGGCGATACGAGTCTAACCTGTTGCGCTTGGCGGAACTGGCGCGGGACCGCGGCGTCGCGGTGGTGCTGATCACCGATCAATGGTCCAGCCCAGTGGCCGAGATCGCGACGCATAGTTTCAACTGCTGGGTGGAAATCCCCTCGGCCTGGGACTCCAATGTCTCGACGCTGATGCTGCTGGAGGCGCTGATTTCCGCAACCCAGGAAGAGGCCTGGCCGAACACCAAGGACAGGTACGAACGTCTGGACAGGTTGTTCGAGCAGACACGGCTGTTCCGCAAGCCGGGCGGGGCCTAGGGCGCGGGCTACGACGCGGGCGCCGCCTTGTCGGACAAGGCGTTGCGATAGCCGTCGTTGATGACCCGGCGCATGGCCTCCTGTGCCTCGATTGGTGCGCCGGAGGCAATGGCCGCCGCGACGGTGCGGTGCCGGTCGACGACAGTCTTGCGCCGCTCGGGAAAGGTGGCGACGCTTTCGGACATGAACAGGGAATAAAGCGCGGTCTGCACGAGGTCGCCCAGAGACTGCAAGAACCGGTTTCCCGAGAGGCGTAGCACCTGCTTGTGGAACTCGTAGTCCGCCAGGGCGAAATCCGCCCGGCTTTCGGCCTTTTCCAGCGCGTCACAGAGCGAAAAGAGACCGTCGCAGTCGATCTGGTTGACCCGCCCGGCAGCCTGCGCGGCGGCGGCGGGTTCAAAGATCATCCGGATCTCGAACAGTTCCTCGTAATAGCGCGTCGGATTCTTGACCGAGGCATGCCAGCGCATCACGTCCTGGTCGAACATGTTCCAGCCATCCGCCGGGCGCACCTGGGTGCCGACCTTGGCCTTGGACTGGATCAGCCCCTTGGCGATCAGGGTTTTCTTGGCCTCGCGGACCACGGTCCGGGACACGCCGAACATCTCGCACAGGTCCGGGTCCAGCGGGATCATCGTCTCGGGCGGGTATTCCCCGGCGACGATGGCAAAGCCCAGCTGGTCGACCACGAAGCTCGTGTGATTGCTCGCGCGGTCGGCCCCGCCGTGGACAAGCGTCATGAGTGAGCGGCGGAGCCAGTCGTTGTTCGTCGTCTTGCCTGCGTCGCCCAAGTCAGCCCTTTCTGCAGCACGATGAAGGCAAAGAGCAGCCCCCCGATGACGATCTTGGTCCACCAGCTGGACAAAGTCCCGTCAAAGACGATGTAGGTCTGTATCAGTCCCATGATCAATATGCCGAAAAAGGTGCCCGCGACATAGCCGTAGCCGCCCGTCAGCAAGGTGCCCCCGATGACCACGGCCGCGATGGCGTCCAGTTCGACACCCACGGTGGCCAGCGAATAGCCCGCCGAGGTGTAGAGCGAAAAGACGATGCCCGAGAGCCCGGCCAGCCCGCCGGAAATTGCATAGATCCCGATGGTGGTCGAGGCCAGCGGCAGGCCCATCAGCTTGGCGGTCTGACCGCCGCCGCCAAGGGCGTAGACATTCTGTCCGAACCGCGTGCGGTGCGCCACCAGGATGCCGACGAGGAAGGTCAGCACCATGATCCCGCCGATCAGCCGGAACCGCCCGCCCGAGGGATCCTTCCAGTAAAGGCCCTGCAGGACATCGTAGAATTCATGCGTGATCGGCACGCTCTCGGTCGACAGGACATAGGCCGCGCCGCGCGCCAGGAACATGCCCGCAAGGGTGACGATGAAGGGCGGCATTTCAAGGTAGTGGATCAGCGCGCCCATCGCGGCGCCAAAGGCGGTGGTGATCATCAGCGCCAGCGCGAAGGCCAGCAGCGGATGCATCGAGGTATCGCGCAGCACGACGGCCAGGAAAACCCCGGTGAAGGCGATGACCGACCCGATCGACAGGTCGATGCCGCCCGAGAGGATGACGAATGTCATGCCGACCGCGGCAATCCCCAGAAAGGCGTTGTCGGTCAGCAGGTTCGCCACGACCCGCGTCGACAGCATCGACGGGTAGGCAGAGGCGCAGAGCGCATAGGCCAGCACAAAAGTCGCCAGCGTGACCAGCAGCGGCAGGTGGGTGGAGCGGATCATTGCGCCTCTTCCTTCTGCGTCTTGGGCAAGGGGGCCGTGTCGGGTTGCGGCTGCGGCCCCGAGGCGCGCAACATGTAGACCAGGGTGCTGATGCGTGGGCTCTGGATCACGAGGATCGCCAGGATCAGCAGGGCCTTGATGACAAGGTTGAACTCGGGCGGCATGCCGGACAGCAGGATCACAGAGTTGACCGACTGGATGATCAGCGCGCCGATCAGCGAGGCGAGGATGGAAAAGCGCCCGCCCAGCAGCGAGTTGCCCCCGATCACGACCGCCAGGATCGCGTCCAGCTCCAGCCAGAGCCCGGCGTTGTTCGCATCCGCGCCCTTGATGTCGGCGGCCACGATCACCCCTGCCAGCGCGGCACAAAGGCCCGAGACGAGGTACACGCTGATCAACAGCACCCGGCTGTTGATCCCCGCCAGCCGAGACGAGCGTTCGTTGATGCCGATGGCCTCGATCAGCATCCCCAGCGCGGTCCGGCGGACCACGAAGATCACCAGCGCGCCCAGGGTCATCCAGACCAGGATCGGCGTTGGCACACCGGCGACAACGCCAGCGCCAAGGTGGATCAGCCCCTCGTTCGAGAAGGTCAGGATCTTGCCTTCGGTGATCAGCTGCGCAACCCCGCGCCCGGCCACCATCAGCACCAGCGTGGCCACGATGGGCTGGATCTTGAGCACGGCGACAAGGATACCGTTCCAGAGCCCGCAGAGCGCCCCGGCGCCAAGGCCGGCCAGAAGCGCCGTGACCCAGCCGTGCCCCTCGACCACCACCGCCGCCGAGGTGGCCCCAGCGATGGCCATGACCGCGCCCACAGACAGGTCGATGCCGCGCGTGGCGATGACCAGCGTCATGCCGACACAAAGGATCGCCACGGGGGCCGCGCGGTTCAGCACGTCGATCAGGTTGCCAAAGAGCCGCCCGTTGCGAAAGTCGATGTCGAAGAAATCGGGAAAGACGACGAGGTTGATCGCCAGCGCCGCGGCGAGGATCAACAGTTGCGGCAGGATGCGTTTGAAGGTGGAATGCTTGGGGCCGATCATTGGGCGACCTCCTTGGTCGGGGCGTCGTGCTCGGCGATGGCGTGGACGATGTTCTCCGGGGTAATCTCGGCGCCTGCCAGTTCGCGTACCTGTTTGCGGTCGCGCAAGACGATGACGCGCGTGGAATAGGCCACCAGTTCCTCCAGTTCGGAAGAGGCGACCAACAGCGCCATGCCGTCCGCGCGCAGCTGTTCGATCAGGGCGATGATCTCGGCATGGGCGCCCACGTCGATGCCGCGTGTGGGTTCATCGAGGATCAGGAAATCCGGGTTCGTCGCCAGCCAGCGCGCCAGCAGCGCCTTTTGCTGGTTGCCACCGGACAACAGCCGGATCGGCATGTCGAGGCTGGCCAGCCGGATGTCCAGCGCCTTGACGTACCGCTCGGCGATCGCGTTGACCTCGGCGCGGGGGATCGGGCGCATCCAGCCCTGGCTGGCCTGCCGGGCGAGGATGATGTTGTCGCGCACCGAAAGGTCGCCGACGATGCCTTCTGTCTTGCGGTCCTCGGGGCAGAGGGCAAAGCGGTGCTTCACCGCCTCGCGCGGGGTCGAGACAGAGATTTCCTTGCCACGCAGCAACATCCGGCCCTGGTCGGCAGGGACGGCGCCGAACATCAGGTTGGCGGTTTCCGTGCGGCCAGATCCCAGAAGCCCGGCAAGGCCCACGACCTCGCCTTCGCGCAGGGCCAGAGACAGCGGCTCCAGCATCCCGCGTTTGCCAAGACCGTCGACCTCGATCAGCGTGTCACCCGCTTTGGCCGGCTTGCGCTCATGCACCTGGGCCTCCAACTGGCGGCCCAGCATCAGCGTGACAACGTCCTTTTGCGACACGTCCGCCAGCACCCGCGTGCCGACCACGCGACCGTTGCGCAGGATCGTGGCGCGGTCGGAAATCTCAAAGACCTGGTCGAGGAAATGGGTGATGAAGACCACGGCCAGGCCGCGTTCCCGCAACTGCCGGATCACCGAAAACAGCAGTTGCACCTCATCCCGGTCAAGGCTGGCGGTCGGTTCGTCGAGGATCAGGACCTTGCCCGACATCTCGACCGCGCGGGCGATGGCGACAACCTGCTGGATCGCCACCGAATAGGCGGTCAGCGGTTCCGCCGGGTCGATGTCCAGCCCGTAGCCTGCCAGTGTCTCGCGCGCCATCGCGTTCATCCGGCGCCGCGCCATCAGGCCCCAGCGCATCGGCTGTCGACCCAGGTAAAGGTTTTCGGCCACCGTCAAGTTCGGCAACAGGTTCACCTCCTGGTAGACCGTGCCGATGCCCAGCCGCTGGCTGTCGGCGGTGGACTGAGGCGAAACCTCTTGCCCGTCCAGGTGGATGCTGCCGCCGTCGCGCTGGTAGGCGCCGGTCAGGCACTTGATGAGGGTGGATTTTCCGGCGCCGTTCTCGCCCAGCAGGGCGTGCACCTCGCCGGGTTCCAGCCGCAGGTCCACCTCGTCCAGGGCGATGGTGCCGGGGAAAAACTTGGAAATGCCCTTGGCGTGCAGCACAGGGCCCGTGTCATGTGTCATGGCTGACTCTTGTCGGCGGAGAGCGGCATTGCAAGTCCGCGTCCCGGCCTGGTCGAAAATCCGGGGCCGGACGTCAGGAACGCCCGGCCCTGTGTGACCGATGGCTCAGTAGCCCAGGTCTTTCTTCTGCTCGTAGATCGCCTGGTTGTCGTCGGCGGCAGTGAACAGCTTGGACTCCGTCTGGATCCACTTCGGCGGCGTGGTGCCGTCAGCCAGGTAGGCCTCGAGCGCGTCGAGCGCAGGGCCGGCCATGTTCGGCGTCAGCTCGATCGTGGCGTTCATGTCGCCGTTGGCAATGGCCAGGTGCGCGTCCGGAACCGCGTCGATGGCGACGATCAGGATGTCGTCACCCGGGTTCAGGCCCGCGTCCTTGATCGCCTGGATCGCGCCGACGGCCATGTCGTCGTTATGGGCATACAGCGCGCAGATGTTCTCGCCGCCCTCGGCCTTGAGAAAGCTTTCCATCACGACCTTGCCCTTGGACCGGGTGAAATCGCCGGTCTGCGAGCGCACGATTTCCAGGTTGTCGTGTCCGGCGATGGCCTCTTCAAAGCCGGTCTTGCGGTCGATGGCGGGCGACGACCCGGTGGTGCCCTGCAGCTCGACGATGCGGCAGTCGGCGCCGTCCATCTCGTCGACCAGCCATTGACCGGCAACGCGGCCTTCGTGCACCAGGTCCGAGGTCACGGCGGTCAGGTAAAGGTCGTCGGGTGCGTCAACCGTGCGGTCCAGCAGGACGACGGGAATATCCGCGTCCTTGGCCTCTTCCAGCACTTCGTCCCAGCCGGTGGCGACCACGGGGGCCAGCAGGATCGCGTCGACGCCCTGGGCGACAAAGCTGCGGATCGCCTTGATCTGGTTTTCCTGCTTCTGCTGGGCGTCCGCGAATTTCAGGTTGATGCCGCGGTCCGCGGCCTCCTGCTTGGTCACGGTTGTTTCCGCGGCACGCCAGCCGGATTCCGAGCCGATCTGCGAAAAGCCAATGGTAAGATCAGCGGCGAATGCGGTGACCGGCGCAAAGGCGATCGCCCCCGCAAGAAGGGTCTGTCTGAGTTTCATGATGTCCTCCCATTCTGTGCGGTCCACGACCGCCACGAGATTATTAAGTATTATTTTATCATTTTTGTAAACCGGCTTTGGTCCGACTGCTGTCGCGGCCCTGAACAGGCTGGTTTCTGGCCCTGTGGCAGGCATTTGGCGGTGTTGGCCGTCAGTGATCCGGACTGTCCAGAAGGCTCAAGAATGATTTGAGCACAGGCTGATCATGGCCGTCTTTCCAGATCATGCAGACCTCGATTCGGGGCGGGGTCCCCTCCAGATTCAGGTAATGCGCACCCTTGCGGGACATCTCGGTCATCGAGCGCGGGACGAGGGAAATCCCCAATCCGGCGGCAACAAGACCGATGATGGTCTGCATCTGGATCGCTTCCTGGTGAATCCGCAGCGCTCTCCCGTGTGCGGCGTAGTGATCTGCCACCGCGTCGTAATAGGCGGGTGCCACATGGCGGGGAAAGAAGATCAGCGGTGCATCGGCGATCCGGTCGAAGCTGATGGAACCGGCGGCAATCGCGTCCGGTGGCGCCCAGCGGTCCGGGACCACGGCAACCAGAGGTTCGCTGGGCAGGGGGTGGTGGGACAGCGAGGGCCGAAAGGCCTCGCCGGGCCGGATGATGATGCCCGCGTCGATGTCGCCGTGTGCCAGCGCCTCGAACTGCATGTCGCTGGTGGCCTCGCGCAGGTCGACCCGAACGTCGGGAAAGGCATCGCGGAAGCGGCGCACCAGGTTCGGCAGCAGGCCGTAGCTGGCGATGCTGACAAAGGCGAGCCGCAGCTCTCCCAATTCTCCCCGTGCGGCACGCCGGGCAATGGCCGGCAGCCGCTCTGCCTCTGCCAGGACCTGGCGCGCATGGCCCAGCCAGATTGTCCCGGCAGGGGTCAGGGCCACGCTCTTGCGCGTGCGGTTGAACAGCTGAACGCCCAGGGACTCCTCAAGCGCGCGTATCGACATGCTGAGTGGCGGTTGTGTCATGTTGAGCCGTTGCGCGGCCCGTCCAAAGTGCAATTCCTCGGCGACCGCGATGAATTGCCTGATTTGCCGAAGGTCCATTCCACCACCCTTCTTATATGCTGCGCGAATTAGTAGGCCATTTTCTATATATTTTACAGAAATCTTGATCTTGCCTAGCCTGCCGGGGCCAGCGTGACGGAGACGTGACGTGACTGGTGAATGTGGAAAGTGAGGAGGTTTTCATGCAGGGCGTCGTCACGAGAACAGAGGGCAACCCCACGGCCGGGATCGTGCTGATGTGCGTGGGCGTCGCAAGTCTCAGCGCCAATGACGCGCTCGCCAAGTTCCTGGTTTCGGACTATTCGCCCCTGCAAATCCTGTTCCTGCGCAACGTGATCGCCTTGCCCTTTGCCATTCTGCTGACCTTGAAGATGGGGGGCGCAGGGGCCTTGCGTTCGAGGCGGCCGGCGGCGCATTTGGTGCGGGGCGTGCTCTGGATTGGCGCGACACTCCTGTTCTTCACCAGTTTCATCTATCTCGACCTGGCAGAGGCCACGGCGCTGATCTTTGTCGCGCCCCTGTTCATCACCGCCATCTCGGCGGCCTTCCTGAAAGAGCGGGTCGGGCCCAGGCGCTGGTTGGCGGTCTGCGTCGGGTTTGTCGGGGTGCTGATCGTCATCCGCCCCGGGGCCTCGGCGTTTCAGCCTGCGTCCATGTTGCCCGTGCTGACTGCCTTTCTCTATGCCTTGCTGATGCTCAGCGCGCGTTGGGTCGATGCAAGGGAAAGCGTCTGGACAATGCTGCTGTACCTGACCGGGGCCAGCGCCTTTCTGAGCGCTTTCATCGTGCCCTTTGTCTGGGTGCCGGTTCAGCCGGGCGACCTGTGGTACTTTGCGGCGATTGCCCTGTTCGGCACGGCGGGCATGACGATGATGACACAGGCCTTTCGCCTGGCCCCGGCCGCGATTGTCGCCCCGATGGACTACACCGCGATTGTCTGGGCCACCGCCTTTGGCTGGCTGATCTGGGCCGAGGTGCCTGACCGCGCAGCGTTCTACGGTGCGGGCGTGATCATCGCCAGCGGCCTCTATGTGATCTGGCGCGAACGCAGGGTCGACCTATCGCAGGGGTGACGCGGCGCCTCAGTCCTCTGGCCCGATTCCGAAATACAGCAGGTACTTGTCGATGGACTGCGCGATCACGGTTTCCGGATCGTCGGGGCCGGGCATGCCGTAGATATGCGTGCGGATGCCGATGTAGACGATCCCGCCGTGCAGGTTCCAGATATCTTCCATCGTTGGCCGGGTGTCACCTTGTGCCAGGGCCTCTGTTTCGGCCAGCACGGGGCGGAGAATCACATCGCCGAGGTGCATCAGGTAGCGGCGGTTCAGAACCGCGCCCGCCAGGCCCGAGGACATGAAGATCCGCATCCAGTCCCGCTCGAAGATCAGCCCGCTGTACTCGGTGTAGAAGGCCAGCAGCCGGGCACGCAGGGGGACGGTGCGATCTGTCAGACGATCGGGCCAATCCGGGGACAGACGATCCAGGTAGACCTTTTCATAGACCGCTTCCAGCAGCTCGTCCTTGGTCGCGAAGTAGTTGAAAAGAAGGGATTGCGTGACGCCCAGCCGCTTGGCCAACTGGCGCGTGTTCCCCTCCAGCCCGACCTCCGCAAAGAAGCGCACAGCCTCGTTCACGATCTGCGCGCGGCGCTCTTTCGGGGGCAGGCGCCGGCGCGCCGTTCCTGTCTCGGATTCTGCGTTTTCGCTGTCCAACCGACCGTCCATCGTTTTGCCTCTGTGACCCCGTTTAGCAGTTTTTACTTGAACTGTTCATCTTTTTATAGATCATGCGATCAACAAAAGTGAGCAACTGCTCAATTGCGTCGGGGAGAGGCGCAAGGACCAGACGGGAGGAGATCGCCATGAAGGCATCGGCGGGCGGATATGCCCGGGCCAGGGACGTGCGGCACGCGCTTGACCTGCTGGCCGCGTCGGACGGCATGGGCCGGATCCTGGCGGGCGGACAAAGCCTGGTGGCCGCGATGAACATGCGCCTGTCCGAGGGGGACATGCTGGTCGATATCTCGCGCATAGACGGGCTGGCCGGCGTCACCCACGAAGGCGCTGTGCTGCGCATCGGTGCCCTGACGCGCCATGCGGATGTCGGGGCCGATCCGCTGGTCCGGGCGCATGCTCCTCTGTTGTCCGCCGCTGTCGATCACATCGCCCATGCAGCCATCCGCAACCGGGGCACCATCGGCGGGGCCTTGGCCCACGCCGATCCCGCGGCCGAGTTCCCCGCCTGCATCCTTGCGCTGGGCGCCACGCTGCACGCCGAAGGCCCGGAGGGAACGCGCGAGATCGCGGCAGAGGACTATTTCCAGGACGTGTTCACGACGGCCCTGGCAGAGGACGAGATCCTGACCGCCGTCACCATCCCCAAGGCGGAAACGGGCGAGGTGCAGGTTCTCGAAGAGGTCGCGCGCCGGTCCGGCGATTATGCGCTGGCGGGAATGTGCCTGGTCAAACGGTCAGCGGGGCACCGGCTGACGGTGTTCTCGGTCGGGCCGACGCCCCTGCTGGCAACGGATGCGATGGCGGCTTTGGACGCAGGGGACATGGATGGGGCCGTAGCGGCCCTCAAGGATGCACTCGACCCGCCATCGGACACGCAGGCCAGCGCGGCTTATCGCAAACATCTTGCCGGGGTTCTGCTGCGCAGGGCCGTGGCCCGGATCGGAGAGCAACAGGCATGACAAAAGTCTTTTCGGACAAGGTGGACATTGCACTGACCGTGAACGGAGAGCCGGTCGAGGGCCGCGTTCCGGCGGGCCAGCACCTGGTGGACTTCTTGCGGCAGACCCTGGGCCTGACCGGGGCGCATGCCTCTTGCGAACATGGCGTTTGCGGTGCCTGCACCCTCCGCGTCGACGGCCAGGCCGTGCGCGGCTGCCTGATGTTGGCCGCCCAGGCCGACGGGGCAGAGGTCTGGACGGTCGAGGGGCTGACCGAACAGGGCAGCAGCCGCGACCTGCAACAGGCCTTCGTGGCGCGCAACGCCCTTCAATGCGGGTTCTGCACCCCGGGCATGATCGTTGCCGCCGAGGATCTTCTGGCGCGGGGTGGCGTCCCGTCGCGTGCGGAGATCCGCGAGCATCTGTCGGGCAATTACTGCCGCTGCACCGGCTACGAGGCCATCGTGGACGCGGTCGAGGGTGTGGCGCAGGCGCGCGCCGGAAAGGGGGCGGCATGAGTATCGCATTCGGAAATCCTGACCGGCCCAATTCCTACATCGGCAAGACGGTGCCGCGTCCCAACGCGGAGAAACTGGTGCAGGGGCGTGGGCGCTATGTCGACGACATCACCCTGCCGCGCATGGTGCATGTGGCCTTTGTCCGCGCGCCGCTGGCCCACGCCCGGATCATCGGCATCGACGCCGAGGCGGCCAAGGCGGTCAAGGGCGTGCTGCGGGTCTTTACCGGCGCCGACCTGGCCGAGGTTTGCACCCCCTGGGTGGGCGTGCTGGCGCATCTCAAGGGACTGAAATCCCCACCGCAGCACGCGTTGGCCGTCGACCGCGCCTGCTGGGTCGGAGAGCCGGTGGTGGCCGTCGTCGCCACGACACGCGCCGCGGCCGAAGAGGCCGCAACGCTGGTCGAGGTCGACTATGATCCGCTGCCGGCGGTGACCGACACGATGACGGCGCTGGATGCGGATACGCCGGTAATCCACCCCGACCTGGGCGACAACCTCGCCTTTCGCCGTCTGCACGAAGAGGGCGACGTCGACGCCGCGCTGGCCAATGCGCACAAGGTCGTCTCTGCCCGGTTTCGCACCGCGCGTCATACCGGTGTCACGCTGGAGCCACGGTCGATCCTTGTCGACTGGAACCCGGCCGAAGGACAGATGACCGCGTATCACGCCACGCAGGCGCCGCACATGATGCAGACGGTGCTGGCCACGCATCTCGACATTCCCGAAAGCCGCGTGCGCGTGATCTGCGGTGACGTAGGTGGGTCCTACGGGATCAAGGTGCACGTCTACCCCGACGAGGTGGCAACCGCCGCGATTTCACGGGTCATGGCGCGCCCGGTCAAGTTCGTCGCCGACCGGCTGGAGAGTTTCACCTCTGACATCCATGCCCGCGACCACGAGATCGAGGCCAAGATCGCCGTTGCCGAGGACGGCAAGATCCTGGCCATCGACGTGGACGACTGGACCGGCATCGGCCCCTATTCGGTCTATCCGCGGACCTCGGCCATCGAGGGCAACCAGGTGGTGAACCTCTGCGGCGGACCCTACGATTTCGCGAACTACCGCGCGCAGACCACGGTCGTCTTTCAGAACAAGGCGCCGACCTGCCAGTATCGCGCCGTGGGCCATCCCATCGCTGTGGCGATCACCGAGGGGCTGGTGGACATGGCTGCGGCCGCCATAGGCATGGACCCGGTCGAGATCCGGCGCCGCAACATGTATGCCGACGATGCCTACCCGGTCACGTCGCCCGCCAAAATGCGGTTCGAGGGGCTGTCGCACCACGCTTCGATGAACAAGCTCATGGAGATGATCGACTATGACGCGCTGCGTGCCGACCAGGAAGAGGCGCGCAAGCAGGGCAAGCATCGCGGCATCGGGATCGCCAGTTTCATCGAACTGACCAACCCGTCGCCCTTCATGTACGGCATCGGCGGGGCGCGGATCTCGGCCCAGGATGGTTGCACCGTTCGGATGGACCCGGACGGCTCGGTCGTGGCGCTGTCCGGCGTGACGGAACAGGGCCAGGGCACCGAGGCGATGCTGAGCCAGGTCGTGGCCGAAGGTGTTGGCGTGACCCCGGACAAGGTGCGCATCATCACCGGTGATACGCAGGTGACACCCTACGGCGGGGGCACCTGGGCTTCGCGCGGGGCGGGAATTGGTGGCGAGGCGGCGCTGCAGGCGGCGCGCGCGCTGCGCGGCTCGATCCTCGAGGTGGCGGCGTCCATGCTGCAGGCCGATGCGGCCAAGCTGGACATTCGCGCGGGCCAGGTGGTCGATGCCGACAGCGGCGAAGAGCGCATGCCGCTCGAGGAACTGGGCCGCATCGTCTATTTCCGGGGCGACACCCTGCCCAAGGATCTGCCCCGCGAACTGGTGCAGACCCGGCACTTCATCACGATGGACTATCCCTTTGCCTTCACCAATGGCGTGCAGGCCAGCTATCTTGAGGTGGACACAGATACCGGCGTCGTGACCCTGTTGAAACACTGGTGTGTCGAGGACTGCGGGCGCGTCATCAACCCGCAGCTTGTGGATGAACAGATCCGGGGCGGCATCGTCCAGGGGTTGGGCGGCGCGCTCTACGAGGAGATCCACTATGACGAGGACGGCCAGCTGCTGAACGGGTCGATGGCGGATTACCTTGTGCCGATGGCGGGCGAAATGCCGGACATGCAGATCGGCCATGTCGAGACGCCCACCGGCGAAAGCGAACTGGGCGCGAAAGGGGCCGGAGAGGCCGGCACCGCCGGCGCCCCCGCGGCCGTCATGAATGCCATCAACGATGCCCTGCGTCCGCTTGGCGCGCAGGTGACGGAAATGCCCTTCACGCCGGAACGCATCCTGCGTGCCCTGGGCAAGATCGACGACTGAACCAGCAGGCGCGGGAGGCGCCTCGATCAAGGGAGGAAACACATGAAGATCACCGCAATGGCAGCCGCCACCGCGATCCTGATGGGCGGCACGGCCTATGCCCAGCAGACGATCACCGTCAACATCGGCTCGTCGCATCCGGAGGCCAACATCTGGGTCTACGCGATGAAGAACACCTTCCAGCCGGAGGTGAATCGCATCCTGGCCGAGGGCGGCAACGAATACACCGTGAACTGGGTCGAGAGCTACGCGGGCACGCTCTACAAGTTCACCGACACGCGCGAGGCCGTCATGGACGGCATCGTCGACGTGGGCATGGTGGGCACGGTCTGGGAAGGGGCCAACATGCCCCTGCAGAACGTGACCTATTTCACCCCCTTCGCCACCGAAGATCACCGCATGATCATCGAGATCTTCGATGACCTGTCCGAGAACCTGCCCGAGCTGAAAGACAGCTGGGCGCAGAACGGCATGGTGCACCTGTCGTCGCTGATCACCGACAGCTACGACATCTATGCCACCTTCCCGGTCTCCTCGATGGATGACCTGCAAAACCGCAAGCTGAACGCGCCGGGCACCTCGGCCAACTGGCTGCGCGAAACCGGGGCAACGCCGGTCGATGGCGCGTTGACCACCTATTACACCAACATCCAGACCGGCGTGACCGAGGGCACCCTGTCCTTTGCCTCCGGCATTCTGCCGACCCGTGTCTACGAGGTGGCCCCGGAACTGACCCGTGTCGGTATCGGCTCGATGTATTTCGGCGGGATCGCGGCCAACAAGGACTTCTTCGAAGGGCTGCCCGCCCCGGTGCAGGAGGCCTTCCGCGAGGCGGCCCAGGCGACCTCGATCGCGCATGGCGACTATGTCGCCGACCTGGCCGCGCGCGCGCTTGACGAGATGCAGGAAGCCGGGCTGACCATCCACCAGTTGCCCGATGCAGAAAAGGCCAAGTGGGTCGAGGGCCTGCCGAACATCATCGAACCCTGGCTGGAACAGACCGGCGAGGCGGGCAAGACCGTGCTCAAGGCCTATTTCGCGGCCCTGCGCGAACGCGGGGCAACACCGTTGCGGGACTGGGACGAAGGTCTCTGATCGGAACGTGACAGCACGGCACCCGCCCGGCAATCTGATGCCGGGCGGGTGCGCTTTTGAAGGCAGGATCGGGGCATGAGCGAAGACAACACGGCCGAGTTCGACGACGGGTTTGTCCCGTCCTTTTCCGAGGCGCCGCTGGGCGCAGCGCTGGGCGCGGTCGCGGCGGCCATGTCCGCAGTCGGCACGGCGGCCATTGGCGCGCTGATGCTGCTGATCGTGGCCGATGTCATCGGGCGCAACTTCATGAACATGCCGATCACCGGCGTGTCCGAGATCGCGGCGCGGTCTGTCGTGGCCATCGTCTTTCTGCAGGTGCCCGCCGCGATCCTGCAAAAGCGCCTGACACGGGCCGATTTCCTGGTGCGTCGGATCGAACGCGCCTCGCCGTCGGCAGTGTCCGTGCTCGAGGCGGTCTTTTGCATTGCCGGGGCGGTGGTCTTTGCGCTGGTGCTCTGGGCCTCCTGGCCAAAATTCATCCAGAGCTGGCACAGCGCCGAGTTCTTTGGCGTCCAGGGCGTCTGGACCATCCCGACATGGCCCTTCCGCGCGATCACCGTACTGGGGGCCTTCACCGCCGTACTGGCCGCGCTGTATCGGGCGGTTGTCGAACTGCGCGGCATGGGGGCCACGAAATGACCACGCTTGCTTTCGGTTTCGTCCTGATCGGCGTCCTTGTCCTGCTGGTTCTGCTGGGAATGCAGATCGCCTATGCGCTGTTCGGCGTCGCCTTTGTCGGGATCTGGCTGATCCGTGACAACATCGGCCTAGCCTTCCGGATGCTGGAGCTGACGGCCTATTCCGGCATCGCCGATTACCTCTTTGCCACGATCCCGCTTTTTGTCCTGATGGGCTTGCTGGTCAGCGTGTCCAACGTCGGGCGCGACACCTTCGAGGTGGCCGAGGAACTGCTGCGGCGTATGGTCTGCGGTCTGGGCGTCGCCACCGTGGCCGCCAACACGATCTTTGCCGCCGTGACCGGCGTGTCCATCGCCTCGGCGGCGGTCTTTACCCGGGTCGCCGTGCCGGAGATGACGCGCCACGGCTACCGCCCGGCCTTTTCGGCGGGCACCGTTGCGGGGTCCTCGGTCCTCGGCATGCTGATCCCGCCCAGCCTGCTGCTGATCATCTACGGCGTGCTGGCCGAGGTGTCCATCGGTGGCATGTTCATCGCGGGCATCATCCCGGGGCTGATGCTGGCGGGCGGGTTCGTGGCCATGCTGATTGGTATCACCATGCTGTTCCCGCGCTTTGTCCTGGAGGATCCCGACAGCGTCCGTGCGCGGCGATTGGACAGCGAGTTCAAGCCGATGCCGCTGGACCGAATGCTGCTCAAGCTGATCCCCATCGTCCTTCTGGTGATCCTTGTCCTGGGCGGGCTCTATACCGGGTATTTCACCCCGACCGAGGCCGGCGGCGTCGGGGCCTTCGGGGCGCTGGTGGTGGCCCTGTCGCGGCGCAGCCTGGACCGGCACAAGCTATGGCAGGTGATGAAGCAGACCGGGGTGATCTCGGTCTCGATCCTGCTACTGCTGATTGCGGCCTCTTTCTATTCGCGGATGCTGGCCATTGCGGGCCTGCCCAACGCGATTGCCGGACTGGTCACTGAATCAGGGTTCGGACCGATGGGGTTCCTGTTCTTCTATGCCCTGATCATCCTGTTGATGGGCATGATCCTCGACAGTACCTCCATCCTGCTGATCATGGTGCCGATCGCGGCGCCCATCGCGCAGGGCCTGGGGATCGACCTGATGCATTTCGGGATCGTGACGGTCATCGCGGTCGAGATCGGCCTGCTGACGCCACCGTTCGGCATATCGGTCTTTACCGTGCACAACACGCTGAACAATCCGGCGGTCTCGGTCGAACAGATCTTCGGCGCCACGCTGCCTTTCATCGCTGTGATGCTGCTGGTGCTGGTGATCGTGGCGTTCTTTCCGGCGACTGTGACCCTGTTCCTCTAGGCATCACGCGCCGGGTTCGCCCACCTTGGCGGCCCAGCGTTCCAGGATGTCGGTGGCGTCCTGCGCCGAATGCTGGGCGCTGACCATGCTGCGCGCCGGCGCGGGCAGGCCGCATTGCGCCAGCATGTGGTCCACGTCGATGGGAAAACGGGCGCTTTCCGGCAGCTGACCCAGCGCCTGCCCGGCCTGCGCCATGTCGGCGGCATAGTAAAGTTCGCTCACCCCGGCGATCAGCATGGCGGCCACGCACAGGGGGCAGGGCTCGCAACTGGTATAAAGCGCGGTTCCGCGCAGATCGACGGTGCCAAGGTTGCGGGCGGCATCGCGGATGGCCTCCGTCTCTCCGTGGCTCGTCGGATCGTGGTTCATCACCGACCGGTTGATGCCTTCGCCGACGATCTTGCCGTCCTTGACCACCACGGCGCCGAACGGTTCGGTCCCGGGGGTCGTCAGGGCCTCGGCGGAAATTTCCAGCGCGCGGCGCATGAATGCGGGATCATACATCGGTTTTTCCTTCTGCGGCTGCAAAGCAGGCGACCCGTCGGTCGTGAACGTCTGGGGTGCGTTTCGGAAGTTCGCGCTTGCATCGGTCAAAGGCTAGCGGACAGCGCGGATGGAAGGTGCAGCCCGATGGCGGCGACACGGGTGAGGGAACCTCTCCGCCCATCGGCGCCCGGTCGCGTTTCGGGGCCTCCAGATCCGGGATCGTGTCCAGCAGCATCCGTGTGTAGGGGTGCAGCGGGTTCGCGAAGAGGTCCGCGGTCGGCTGGATTTCGACGATCCGGCCCAGGTACATGACGGCAATCACATCGGCCATGTGCCGCACCACGCTGAGATCGTGGCTGATGAAGAGATAGGTCAGCCCCATCTCGCGCTGCAGCCGTTTCATCAGGTTCAGCACCTGCGCCTGGACGGACACGTCCAGCGCGGATGTCGGTTCGTCGCAGACCAGGAACTCGGGCTCTCCCGCCAGCGCCCTGGCGATCGAGATACGCTGCCTTTGGCCGCCCGAAAACTCATGCGGGTACTTGGCGGCATCGGCGGGCGACAGGCCGACGGTCTTCAGCAATTCTCCCACCCGGGCTTCTGCCTGAGCATCGGTGGTGTTGGGAAACAGGGTGCGCAGGGGTTCGGCCACGATCCGTCCCACGCGCCAGCGCGGATTGAGAGAGGCAAAGGGATCCTGAAAGATCAT
>NZ_JARAMO010000060.1:0-14402 GCF_028807275.1 Mameliella sp. AT18 | reverse complement strand
ACAGCGCGTCGCCCTGGCCCGCGCGCTGGTGATCGAACCCGAGGTCCTGCTGCTGGACGAACCGCTGTCAAACCTCGACGCCAACCTGCGTTCGGAAATGCGCGACGAAATCCGCGCCCTGCAACAGCGCCTGGGCATCACCACCATCTTCGTCACGCACGACCAGCAAGAGGCGCTGTCGATGTCCGATCGCATCGCCGTCATGGACGGCGGGCTGATCTCGGAACTGGGCACGCCGGAACAGCTGTGCGATGCGCCGACGTCGGCCTTCACGGCCAAGTTCCTGGGCGCGCGCACGGTGCTGAACGGCAGCGTCGACAACGGCGTGTTCCAGACCAAGGGCGTGCGCTGCGAAGGCGCGCCGGACGGCGCGACCAAGATGGTGCTTCGCGCCTCGCGCCTGCGCCTTGGCGACGCCCCGACCGGGCCGCTGTCCCTGTCGGGCACCGTCACCTCGGTCAACTACCTGGGCGAGACCTTCGAGATCGACCTTGCCTCGGCCAGCGGCCCGGTCCGGTTGACCATTCCCTCGGACCTGACGGCCCCGCCCGCGGGCGCGACCGCCTCTGTCGAGGCCCTGCCCGGCGCCGTGACCTTCATCTGAACGACCCAACCACCCACCAACAGGAGTAAATGAAATGGCATTGAACCGTAGACAGTTTACCGGCCTGATGGCCGCGGGCCTCGCCGCCCCGGCGTCGATCATCCGCCCGGCCTACGCCCAGCCCAAACCCGGCGACGAACTGGTCGTCGGCATCTGGGGCGGCGCGCAGGAAAAGATCGTCAAGAAGCACATCGAACCCAAGCTGGTCGAGAAATACGGCTGCAAGGTGTCCTACGTCCTTGGCGGCACCGGCGAACGCCGCGCGCGCGCCTACGCGGAACGTGGCCGGCCCAGCTTTGACGTGCTGTATCTGAACATCTACGAAAGCCGCCAGGCCGTTGCCGATGGCGTCACCCAGCCCGCAAGCCCCGCGGTGCCGAACTACGAATACCTCTACCCGCTGGCCCGCAAGGGCGGTTACGGCGTGGCCTTCAACCCCTGCACCATCGTCTACGACAAGACCGCCGCCTCGGCGCCGATCACCTCGTGGAAGGACATGTGGAACCCGGAATGGAAAGGCCGGATCGCCTGGCCGAACGGCCTGGGCGCCGAGGGCATCTCGGCCCTGATGATGACCGCCAAGGCCTGGGGCTACGGCATCGACGAGTTCGACAAGGTGGTCGAGAAGGTCAAGGAGCTGAAACCCTTTGCCGGCATCCAGGGCAGCCAGGCACAATTGTTCGACATGCTGGACCAGAACGTCGCCGACCTGTCGGTCGAGTTCGCCTCCTTCACCCGCATGTACGCCGAAAGCCGCAACCCGAACTGCGCCATCGCAGAGCCGATCGAGGGCCAGGCCGTGACGATGAACGTGGCCTGCATCACCGAGGGCACGCGCAACCAGAAGCTGGCCGAGGAATGGGTGAACCTGCACCTCAGCCCCGAGACCATGCTCGCCTACGCGAACGAGATCTACTACTCGCCCACGGTCAACAACGTCGAGATCCCGCCCGAGCTTGAAGGCAAGGTCATCACCGCCGGCAATGTCGACAGCCTTGTCGATTTCGACTGGGATTACATCAACGCCCACCGCTCCGAGTGGCAGGCGAAATACGACCGGGAGATCGCTGGATGAAACGTTGGATCGGTCCGGTTCTGTCCTTTCCCGTAACCGCATGGCTGCTTCTGGCCTTCGCGGCGCCGATGATCGTGGTCGTGCTGCTGTCGCTGCACGAATACCCCAGCCCCTTCGGCCCGGTGATCCAGAGCCCATCCCTGGTACAATTCGTCAAGATCCTGACCGATCCATTCTATCTTTCGGTGATTGCCGAAACGGTGCTGCTCGGCCTGGCCGTGACCGCCATTTCGGCTCTTCTCGGATACCCCCTGGCCTACTGGCTGGCGCGCATGCCATCGAAATGGCGTGCGCTGTCCTTCGCGGTGATCCTCATCCCGCTGCTGACCAACGTGGTTGTCCGGTCGCTGGGGATCATGTTGCTGCTGTCGCCGCAGGGATTGATCAACACCTTCACGGGATGGTTCGGCATTCCGCCGGTGGAAACCATGCTGTTCAACCACGGGGCGGTCATCATCGCGCTGGCGCAGGTCTTCATGCCCTTCATGGTGCTGGCGCTCTATGACAACTTGCAGAACACCTCTCCGCGCATCCACGAGGCCGCCGAAAGCCTGGGCGCCTCGCCGGGGATGCGCTTCCTGACCGTCGATTTTCCGATGTCGCTGCCCGGGTTGCGGTCGGGTGTGATCGTGGTCTTCCTGATGGCAACCACCTCTTACGTCTCTGCCACGCTGCTGGGCGGTGGCAAGGTCTGGACGATGGGGATGCTGGTCCTGAACGAGGCGATCAGCAACCTGAACGCAACGATGGCCTCGGCCCTGTCGCTGGTCATGACGACAGTCGGGCTGGGCTTCATCGCGCTGGCGACCCTCTGGCTCAACCGCTTCATGCGCTGGCGCCAGGGCGTACCGTCCTCGCCGTGGACGATCCCCGCCTGGGTGGCGACCCTGGTCGACACCGTCGGGGCGCCGCTGCGCTACCTGCTGCTGTTCTGCTCGATCGGGCTGCTGATCCTGCCGCTGGTGCTGGTCATGGTCCAGAGCTTCAACGACGTGCCGCTGGCCACCGCGGCCGGGTTCAAGGGCTTTACCCTGGAATGGTATCGCCGCGTCCTGATCGAGGGTGACTACACCTCCAACTTCGTGGTGTCGGTCAAGCTGGCCCTGGTCGCCGTGGCCATCGCCGTCGCGCTGGCGATGCCCGCCGCCTTTGCCCTTGCGCGCTATCCGTTCCGGATGCGTCCGCTGCTGCTGGCCTTCTGGATGCTGCCCCTGTCGCTGCCCGGCGTCGCCATCGCCGTCGGCATGTTGAAGCTGCTTCAGGTCTACCTGATCATACCGCCCTTTGCCGGGCTGGTCTCGATCCACGTCGTCGTGATCCTGCCCTTCATCATCACCCTGCTCACCACCTCTGCCATGTCCCTCGACCGTTCTCTGGAAGAGGCCGCCGCCAGCCTGGGTGCGAACAAGATGCGTTGTTTCCTGCTGGTGACGCTGCCCGGCATGGCACCGGGGATCTTCGCGGCGGCGCTGGTCGGCTTCCTGATGAGCTTTGGCGAGGTCACGGTGACCAGCTTCCTGACCACCGCCCGCCTGACGACACTGCCGGTCCGGATCTATTCCGAGGCAACCTTTGCGCTGGAACCAACGGCGCATGCGATCTCTGCCCTGCTGATCGTCGTCACCACGGTGGCGCTGGCGCTGCTGGGCAAGTTCGTGCGCCTCGACCGGCTCTATTCGAGGTGACGCCGATGGAACGTCTCTCAGCCCAGGGCGGCGCGGAAATGCTCTGCCAGGACACTGCCCAGCGCGGACGGGTTCCGGTCCGGCCCCAGCAGGATGAGCCGCTGCGTCTCGCGGGCGAATTCCTCGACCGGGACAAAGGCAAGCTGACCAGCGGCCACCTCCGTCTCGATGTCGAAGGGCGTCAGGAAGGTGATGCAGCCCCCCAGCCGTGTCAGGTGGCGCATCATCTCGATCGAGTTCGTCTCGATCAGGTCGCTGGGTCGTCCGCCGGAACGGGCAAAGAGCTTTTCCAGGTGCGGGCGGATCACCATGCTCGTATCCGCCACCACCATCGTGTAGTCGGCGCATTCGTCCAGCCGGACACTGGAGCGCCCCGCAAAGGGATGGTCCGGCGGCACGACAACGCCAAGGTTGACCATCGCGACCGCCAGTTGCCGGACGTTGGGACGCGGTGGAAAGTCGAAACCGATGGCAAGGTCCGACTGCCCCTCGGCCACGGCGGCGATCATCTCGTCCGGGTCGGTCATCAGCTGCAGACGCACCGCGACCTTGGGGTTCGCCTTGCGGAACTGCATCACCACGCGCGGCACGATGTTCGAGGCAAGCCCGCTCATCAGCACGACCGAAACCTCGCCCCGGCGCAACCCCTTGAGATCCTCGATCAGGGCCAGGTTCCGGTCCATCTCGCGCAGGGTCTCACGGATGTGGACCAGCAGGATTTCCCCTGCCGCCGTCAGCGTCAGCGACCGGGGCGCCCGGTTGAAGATCGGCGTGCCCAGGTCATCCTCCAGCGACTTGATCTGCCGCGAGATCGCCGAGGCCGCGACGTTCAGCTTGTCCGCCGCCGCCCGGATCGACCCCTGTCGCGCCACCTCGTCCACATAGGTCAGAACCCTCGCGTGCATCCGTTTCTCCGTTGCCAATCCGTCATCGAAACTCCGGTTTCCGATGCCATTCATGGCATGTCCGCCCCCTCATCACCATCCCGCAAGACTGCGTACTGACAAGAGGTTCCCCAGATGATGAAATCCTTCTCACATGAACAGGTGGCCAAGGCCGAAGCCTGGAAGATCGCACCCTCGGACAGCAATTATTTCGTGATGCTCTTCGACCCCGCCAATGCGCCCACCGACAACATCTACGTCGTCGAGATCTTCACCAAGGGCGGCGCGACCCCGCCGAACAGCCATTCCAAGGCGCATGAGTTCTTTTACGTCATCGAGGGCGAGGGCTATGCCTCGTCCGATGGCGACCGCCTGCCCATCGCGAAAGGCGACGCGCTGCTGCTGAATCCCGGTTCCGTCCACGTCGTCGAGAACACCGGCGCGGGCAAGCTCTATACCCTGACGGTCATGACCCCGAACCAGGATTTCTCCGAGCTGATCCGGTCGGGAGAGCGGGTAGAGCTGGACGACGAAGACCTGCGCGTCCTGACAGAGGCCTGAAATGACGGATCTTTCCCCCGACACCCCCCTGCCCCTTGGTGCCACGCCGCGCAACGCATGGCATGTCAGCAAATCCAGCGTCGACATGACCCGCAGCCAGCCGCCGGTACGTCCCGTCACCCTGCGCGACCGCGACCGCACCGTCACCATCGACTTGTCGCGAACGGCGATCATCGTGATCGACATGCAGAACGACTTTTGCCACGGCGACGGCTGGCTGGCTCAGCTCGGCGTCGACGTGTCCCCCGCACGGGCGCAGATCGCGCCGCTGCAGGCCTTGTTGCCTGAACTCAGGGCACAGGACGTGCCGGTCATCTGGCTCAACTGGGGCAACCGGCCCGACCGCATGAACTTGCCGCCCTCGGTGCTGCATGTCTACGATCCCGACGGTCGGTCGACCGGCATCGGCAAGCCGCTGCCCTCGAACGGGTCGCATGTGCTGGAAGAAGGCAGCTGGGCCGCCGCCGTGGTCGATGAGTTGGCGCCGGAACCGGGCGACATCGCCGTGTCGAAATACCGGATGTCCGGGTTCCAGGACACCGAACTGGACAGCATCCTGCGCAACCTCAGCATCACCACCGTGCTGTTCGCGGGCGTCAACGCCGATCAATGCGTGCTGTGCACGCTGCAGGACGCCAATTTCCTGGGCTACGACGTCATCATGCTCGAGGACTGCTCGGGCACGACCTCGCCCGGATATTGCATGGATGCGACGCTCTACAACGTGCGACAGTGTTTCGGCTTTGTCGGAGACAGCAAGGACATCCTGAAAGCGATCGGAGACGGCGCATGACCGTGACGTTGAACCAGCCCGAGGCGCTGGCAGAGCTGACCGCCGCCTGCGACCTCTACGAAAAGGCGCTGATGGACAATGACCTGGAGGTCCTGGACGGCTTGTTCTGGGACAATCCAAACACGCTGCGATACGGCGTGGGCGAAAACCTCTACGGGATCGAGGAAATCCGCGCCTTCCGCAAGGGCCGCACCGGCGGATCGCCCCAACGTGAGGTCATCCGGCGCGAGATCGCGACACTTGGGCCGGATGTCGGCATCTGCAACCTGCAGTTCCAGCGCGTCGGCTCGACCCGCATTGGCCGCCAGAGCCAGACCTGGGTTCGCACCGAAGACGGCTGGCGCGTAGTCGCGGCCCATGTCTCGCTGATGCAGGACGGATCGTGATGCATTTCAGCGCCCCTCCCTTCGTCTCGATCTTCGACCCGCCGCTGTCCGCGGGCAAGGGGCCACTGACGGGTCTGCGCCTTGCCGTGAAGGACAATTTCGACGTCGCCGGGCATGTCACCGGCTGTGGCAACCCCGAATGGGCCGCGACGCATGAGGCGGCCGAAACGACCGCCCCCCTTGTCGCTCGGCTGCTGGACCTCGGGGCCGAGGCCATCGGAAAGACCCAGATGGACGAACTGGCCTATTCCCTGATGGGACAGAACGCGCGCTACGGCACCCCCGTGAACCCGATCACGCCGGACCGGATGCCCGGCGGTTCCTCGTCCGGTTCCGCCGTGGCGGTGGGCTCCGGTGCCGTCGAAATTGGGCTGGGGACGGACACCGGCGGGTCCGTGCGCCTGCCTTCGGCCTTTTGCGGTGTCCATGGCTGGCGCCCGACCCACGGCCTGTTGCCGGCAGAGGGCCTTGTGCCGCTGGCCCAGAGCTATGACGTGCCGGGCTTCATGACGCGGGACGCGGAAACGCTTGCCCTGGTGGCAGAGCAGTTCGCACCGGCAGCCACCTCTCTGGACGGCGCGTTCCTGTATCCCGAAGACCTCTGGCACTTGGCAGAGCCGGAGACCGCCGAGGCGCTGCTGCCCCCCGGCCAGGATCTTGGTCCCCCGCTGTTCTCCGATTACCTGCGCAGCCTGCTCCTGCCGACCTTCCGGATCTGCCAGGGAGCAGAGGTGGCCGCGAATTTCCGCGACTGGATCGCAGAGACCGCGCCGGCCTTCGGCCCCGGCATCCAGCAGCGGTTCGAAGGCGCGCTTGCCCTGACGGACGAAGAGATCGCACAGGCGCGCAAGGACCGCGCCCGGATCGAGGACCACCTGGTCGCCAGTCTTGGAGTGCGGAACGTGATCGTCCTGCCCACGGCACCGGGTCCTGCCCCGCTGCTGTCCGTCAAGGGCGAAGAAATGGAAGACTACCGCAACCGCGCTCTGACGCTGCTGTCCTTGGCGGGTCATGCCGGGCTGCCGCAGGTCAGCCTGCCGATGCGCACTCCCGCCGGGCTGCCTGTCGGTCTGTCGCTGGTCGGTCCGCGTGGCAGTGACCGGGCGCTGATTGCACTGGCGCGCCAGATGCAGGTGTGACTCGGTCCCGCCAAGTTGGCCGCCCCGAACCGGGGCGGCCCATTCGAGTCAGGTGATGCGCCGGATGCTGGCGGCGATCTCGTCCATTTCAAAGACGTTTTTCCAGTCGTCGCGCATCAGGGCGGGCTTGCCGAATTCGATGGCCTTGTTGCAGGCGTCCGAGAACTGCCCCTCGACCTCGTCGAAGATCACCGCGCCGAGAATGTTCATGTGCCCCAGCAGGAAATCCCGCGCGCAGTCATAACTGACACCGCGTTTGACGACCTCGTCCATCGCCTCGCGCATCACCACCAGCAGCGAGGCACAGACGGTTTCCGACAGGCCCGGCTCCAGCAGGGCCATCTGTTCGACGGTGACCCGATAGGTGCGAGCGACCGGGGCATAGATCGCGCGGGCGATGGCATCGCCCAGCGCGTAATGCTCTTCCGGCCCCTGCATCAGCGCGTTGACCACGCCCTGTTGCGCCGCGACGCCGCCGAAATGGTCCTTGCGACCGGCCTCGGTGGATTCGTCGTTGAAGATCGGCGGATGGCAGGGATGGGTCACGAAATAGGTGATGTCCTCGCGTTCCGGCAGGTGCCCGGCATAGGGCGCCGCCGCATCCAGGATGACCACCATCGTGCCCGGCGCCAGCGTCGGCACGACGTTCGCCGCAACCTTGCCGATCACGGTGTCCGGCACCGCAAGGATGACAACTTCTGCCCCCTGCAACCCGGTTTCGGCATCGACGGCCTCGACACCGACCTCGGTCTTCAAGCGCGCCTTTCCGGGGTCGCTGATCTCGATATGGCTGACGTCGAAATCCGTCTTCGCGAGGTTCAGCGACAGACGGACCCCCATTTTGCCGCCAGCTCCGAAAAGCGCGACTTTGGTCATTATGGAATCCTCCGGTAGGGCTTGCTTAACTGGTATGATCAGATAATATCATGCGAACAATGTCAACAGGCGACAGGCCTCTTGCCACGGGAAGGACCACATTTCATGACGCCAAGACTGGCCTGGCTGGGCGACGATTTCACCGGATCGGCCGCCGTGATGGAGGTGCTGGCCTTTGCGGGCCTGCGGACGGTGCTGTTTTCCGGCCCTCCGTCCGAGGCGCTGGCCGCCCGTTTCGCCGATGTCGAGGCGGTCGGCATCGCCACCACCGCGCGCACCGACAGCCCCGACGCCATGCGGGCCAACCTGCCTGCCCCCCTCGCCTGGCTGGACGCGACGGGCGCACCGATCCTGCATTACAAGGTCTGTTCCACCTTCGATTCCGCGCCGTACAGCGGCAACATCGGCACCGCCATCGAATTGTGCCTGGCCCAGCGCGCCTCGGCAGGTGTGCCGCTGGTCACCGCTGCCCCGCAGATGCGTCGCTACCAGGCGTTCGGGCACCTGTTTGCGGGCACCTTCGAGGGTGTCTTTCGGCTGGACCGCCACCCGGTGATGTCCCGCCACCCGGTCACCCCGATGACCGAGTCCGACCTCTTGCGCCACCTCTCGTCGCAGACCGACCTGCCCTCTGCCCTGCTGGACCTGGAAACGCTCTGGTCCGGCAAGGCCCAGGCGGCACTGGATCACGCCCTGGACAACGGTGCACGCATCCTGTCCTGCGATAGCATGGAGCCGCTCAGTGAAACTGCCGTCGGCAAGCTGATCTGGGAGAACCGCAATCGCCTGCGCGTGGCGGTCGGCTCTCAGGGGCTGGAATATGCGCTGGTGCGTTACTGGCAGGAGAGCGGCGAGCTGCCACCGCCCCCGCCGGTGCAGGGCGCCGGCAAGGTGGCGCAGATCGCTGCCGTCTCCGGCTCCGTCTCGCCCAGCACGGCGCGGCAGCTGGACTGGTCCGCCGCAAACGGCTTTGCGGTGATCCCATTCGATACCGTATCCGTGCTGGGCGATCCCGGTACGCTGGCGGGTGAGATCGACCGTTGCGCAGGTGCCGCGACCGATGCGGCGCAGACCGGGGCCAGCCCGCTTGTCACCTCGGCCCAGGGTCCCGACGATCCGCGCGTCGCGGCGTTCCGCACCGCCCTGGCCACCAGCGGCGTGTCGGCGGAAACCGCCAATGCCCGGATCGGCCAGTCTCTGGGCCGCATCCTGGACCGCGTGCTTCAGCAAACCGGCTTGCGCCGCGCCGTCATCTCGGGCGGTGACACCTCGGGCCACGGGATGCGCGCGCTGGGGCTGGACGCACTGCAGGCACTGGCCCCCACCATCCCCGGCGCGGCGCTTTGCCAGGGCTTTGGCGGCAGTGCCCATGACGGGCTGCAAATCGCGCTCAAGGGCGGCCAGATGGGCAGCGAGGATTACTTTGGCTGGATCCGCGACGGCGGCGGGCCGCGTTAACCGTGTGGCCCGAAGGACACGCGTGAGCGTTCCAGGTGGCGGCGCATCTCCTCGACCGCGCCCTCGGCGTCATGCGCCTCGATGTGATCGACGATCTTGGCATGTTCGGCCAGGGTCACGTCCTCACTGCCGGAACGGTGCAACAGGCTGACATGGTATTCGAACAACCAGCCCAGCATGGCATCCGACACCGACTGGATGATCGGGTTGCCCGCCAGCGAGGCCAGCTTGCGGTGAAAGGCCATATCGGTGGTGATGAAGGCATTGGCATCGCCCAACTGGCTGCGCTGCAGGTCGATCAGGGCGCGCAGTTCCGCCACATCGTCCGGCGTCGCATTCTCGGCGGCGACGCGCACCATGCCCAGTTCGAACATCTGGCGGGCGTGTTTGAGATGGTCGAGGTTGGCGGGTGCCGAATCCAGTACCAGCCGCGCCAGTTCGTCCGACTGGGTCAGCACGCTGGCCGCATTGAGTTCGTTCACCCGAGACCGTTCACCGTGGCTGATGGTGATCAACCCGCTGTTGTGCAGCGATTGCAGCGCTTCGCGCACCGCCGGGCGGCCCACGCCGAACCGTTCCATCAAGGCGCGCTCAGAGGGCATGTAGTCGCCGGGCTTCAGCTCGCGCGTGCGGATCATCTCGTGCAGACGCTCCAGCACCTGTTCCGACAATTTGCGGCGGACAATCTTGTCGGGGGCAGGTTTCATGGGGCTGTCCATTTCATGGGCTCCGGCGCGGACTCGTCAGGTAACATGATAAGTAGCCGTTTCAACTGCGCGGCTCAATCCATACCGCCGGACCAGCCATAGGGCATCAGCCCATGTCCGTCCTGCGGGGTCAGGTTGGCGCGCAGCCGCGTGGTCCCGGCGTCCAGCACCGCCAGCCCGTCGCGGACAGCGGCCTCTTGCACGTGTTGCCCCGCGATCCCGGACAGGGCCCGCAGGACCTGCGGCAAGGGTCCCGGATTGCCCACCACCCCGCGCGGACCATAGAGCGCCGCTGGCGTCCAGACGGCAATGTCGAACGGCGCCAGAGCCGCCGCCAGGCCCAGGGCATAGGCCGCGCCAAAGGCTCCACGGTGGCGCGGATCATCATCGGTCATGCAGACGCGCCCGGCGTCCGGGTTGGGGATCGTGCGAGAGCCATAGGGGTTCTGGCGCATGGCGATGGTCGCCGGTCCGATGCGATACGCGCGGTCCCCGATGAGCGCGCGGGCGGATCTTGCGATATGGGGCACGGCCTCCAGCGTTTCCATCACCGACAGGTCATCGGCGGCATGGACGATGGGGCAAAGCCCGTGGCTGACGAAATCCAGCGTCGCCAGTGGCGGGCGTTTGCGGTTGAGTTCCGTGAACAGGCTTGCCATCCCGCCGCCCCGGACGAGGCCGGGAAAGGCCCGCGCGGCGGCGGCGTGGATCTCTGCCAGCGGCGGACAGGCAGGCCATTCGGACCCCGGCGGCGTCGATTGCCGATCTACAGAGGGAACGACCAGCACAGAGGCCGGGGCAAAACCGCTGGCCGCGACGGCGTCGGCATGGGCCTGCAATTCGGCCTCCGGCGTCTGCGTGCCGTCGAACCGGCAGATCAGTTCCAGGTCATAGGCCACGTCGGGCCGTGCCGCCTGTGCCCGCGCAAAGGGCGCGATCTGCGGCGCGACAGGCCCTTTGGCCGCGTCCACGTGGCACAACAGGCGCTGCGGACACACCGGGTCCAGATCGCCGGGATTGTCCGCCAGCCGTCCTGCGTCCGTCGCATCCAGCACCAGCGCCATTTCCGGAAAGCGCGCCTCCTCCGGCGCGGGACAGGTGGCGATAGGCGCCGTCTGGCACGCTTCCCAGGTGATCTCGACGGATTGCTCCAGCGCCCCGCCATCCGGGATGACATAGGGCCAGGGCAAGGCCAGTGGGCGGTTGTAGGTCTTGTAGGAGGCATCGCCCCACTGGCGCTGATCCTCCATCTCGAAGGTATCGCCTAGAAAGGCGCAGCGCACGCGCAACCCGTTTGCCCGATGCTCCAGCGCGGCAATGTCCATGAAGGGCTGCCAGGGGTCGATCAACTCGGGAAAGTGACTGTCCTCGACCTGCCCATCGGCATGGTTCACACGCGCCGGACAGCCCGCGACGCCCTCGATCGGATGCAACAGGGTAAAGCCGGCGCGGTTGGTTTCGAAATCCCCGGCGGCCTTGCCCCGGGCCTGGACCGTTAGCCGCCCTGCCCCGAGGGTCATCATCACGTCGACATCCAGCCGTGCCGTCCCGGTGTCGAAGCGCATCGGCAAGGAGAGGTGCAGCGCACCGTCCCGGTTGTCGCGGGTCAGTGTCCCAAGGGTCGGCGCGATGGTGCCCCAGTCGCGATCCCGCGCCAGGAAAGCGACGGAGCGGATGATTTCGACACCACCCACGCTTATGTGGCGCAGCGCGCCGTCCTGCAAGTGCAGCGTCACCTCGCCATGCCGGATCTCCTCGGAGGCGGCGGGCGGCTGATCGGTGCCATAAAGCGCCAGGTTCATAGCTCTGACAACGCGACGCTGCGCCCCTCCGCCGCCGACAGGTAAGCGGCCTCGACCAGCGCAAAGGTCCGCAGGTTGTCCGCTCCAGAGGTCTCGGGCGTGCGGCCCGCCGCAAGGCAATCAACGAAATGCTGCTGGATCAACGCCACACTTTCCTGGATGTTGTGCCAGGGCCGCTCCGCCCAGGGCAGCACAGGCGGCGAGACATCGCGCACCTCCTCCTGCCCGTCGCGCTGGATCGTCAGGCGATAGCCCGCGTCCAGCCGCAAGCTGCCCTTGGTGCCGTCGATTTCCAGCAGGGTTTCGGGAAAGGTCTCGGGCATCCGCCGCGTGGCATAGGAACAATCCACCACGGAGGTCACACCGCCACCGTGGGACAGCAGCATGGTGGCCACGTCCTCGCCACGGATATTCGGGTTGATCCGCCTGGTGGTGGCGCTGATCCGGTCCACGTCCCCGAACAGGGCACGGGCAATGTCGAGGATATGGATGCCCAGGTCCTCGATGATGAAACGCTCGCCTTCGGCAAGGTAGGGCTGCCCGGAAAAGACGTCATAGCCGGACCGGAAACTCACCCGGCCAAAGAAGGGCGTTCCGATGGCGCCGCCGCGCAGGGCCTCGATGGCCGCGCGCACCGCCGATTGCCAGCGAAAGTTCTCATGCACCATCAGCGTCTTGCCCGTGGCCTCGACCGCCGCGATCATGGCGCGGGCGTCGTCCATGTTCAGCGCAAAAGGCTTTTGGCAGATGACATGCACGCCGGCCGCTGCCGCCATTTCGACCAGAGGGCGATGCGATGGCACGGTGGTCGCGATATCGACGAAGTCGAACCCGCCTTCCGCAAACATCTCCGCCGCATCGGTGTAGCGGCGGTCGATGCCGAAAGCCTCGCCCGCCTCGGCCAGGCGGGTCTCGTCCCGGTCGCAGATCGCGACGATCTCGGCCCCCGTCACATCCGCCCAGCCGTGCAGTTGATTGCGGGCAAAGAAACCGCAGCCGATAAGTGCGCCCTTCATGCCATCCCTCCTCTTACTTGCCCAGCGCGGCCTGGGCCTGCAGCGCGACCTTGGCCTGGACCTTTTGCTGCGCCTGGTCGATGACCACGGCCGCGATGATGACAAGCCCCTTGATAACGGTCTGCCAGAAGGCTGACACCCCCATCATCACCAGCCCGTCCGACAGCACCCCGATCACAAAGGCGCCGACGATCGTCCCACCGATGCGCCCGCGCCCGCCGGACATGGACGTACCGCCCAGAACCGCCGCCGCGATGGCGTTCAGCTCGAAAGTATCGCCGGTGGCCGGATGGGCGGCGACCAATTGAGAAGAGATGATGATCCCCACCAGCGCCGCGCAAAAGCCCGAGAACATGTAGACGAAATATTTGACCTGGGTGACCTTGACCCCCGACAGGCCCGCCGCACGTTCGTTGCCGCCGACGGCATAGATGAACCGGCCCAGGGGCGTGCGGCGCGCGATATAGGCGGCCAGTACACCCACCGCGATCAGCATCCAGATCGAGATCGGCACGCCCAGGAAATCTCCCGATCCGATCATGCGGTAGCTCTGCGATCCGTATTCCGCGTTCCCCGAGAGGTTCGGAAAGGTCTTGCCGTCGCTGGACAGCATCGCCGCACCGCGCGCGATATAAAGCGTCCCGAGCGTGGCGATAAAGGGCGCCACGTTCAGCTTGGTGATCAGGAACCCGTTCAGCGCCCCGATGGCGATCCCCACCAGCGCGACCATCAGGCAGATTTCCAGCATGTTGAACTGGATCGACCAGCCAAGCCCGATGTCGATCCCGTTCAGCAGCAGGTAGCCCGCCACCATCCCGCAAAGCCCGACGATGGAGCCCACCGACAGGTCGATCCCGCCCGAGACGATGACAAAGGTCATCCCGATGGCCAGAAAGGCGTTCAGTGCAACGTGTTTCGACATGATGACCATGTTCGCCGCCGACAGGAAGTTCGGCGCGAAGATCGAAAAGAACACGAAGACGAGGATCAGCGCGATGAAGGTTCGCGCCTTCAGGATCAATAGCAGCGTCGCGTTGGGGCTGGAGGCCCCGGCGGCACTTGCGGTCATGTCGGTCATTGTGCGGTCTCCCTTTCCGCGTCCTGTTCTGACAGGGGCGCGTGGCCGACGGCGGATGCGCTGACCAGCGCCGTTTCCGTGACCTCCTCCCTGCTGAATTCTCCGGTGATCCGCCCGTCCGACATCACGATGATGCGGTCCGACAGGCTCATGACCTCTTCGAGGTCGGATGTGACAAAGACGATGCCCAGCCCCTCGGCGGCCAGCTGGCGCATGACGCGAAAGACCTCGGCCTTGGCGCCGATGTCGATCCCGCGCGAGGGTTCGTCCATCAACAGCACCTTGGGCCCGGTCATCAGCGCCTTGGATATCACCACCTTCTGCTGGTTGCCGCCCGA